>JALWKR010000214.1 GCA_027081375.1 Persephonella sp. | reverse complement strand
CTTAAAAGGTCTTCAACAGAACCTTTCTTGTTTTCACTTTCTAAAAAAGGTGGTTTTTGGACAGCTATTATGAAATCATCTTCGTAAATAATGGCGTCTTTTATATTCCACTTTGGTGTTTCAATTAGAGATATTTCAACAATATCTCCTTTTTTTAGATTGTGAGAGGCTATCCATACTCTCTTGCTGTTTACATATACATTTTTACTGTCAATAATTTCCTTTGACTTTTTCTTTGAAACATTTAATTTCTCTGAAATAAAGCTTTTTAAATCTATTTCTTTATCTACAAGAAACTTCTTCATAAATCCTCTCTTTTAACAAATTCATTGGGAAAAAATACTCTTTCTAGGTTCTTTGGAAATCCTAAGTAGTATACCTGCACAAATAGCCATCATAACAAGAGATGATCCTCCGTAGCTTACAAAAGGCAGTGTAAAACCAGTAGGGGGAAAAAGACTTACATTTACAGCCATATGAAATATACCTTGAAGGACTATTAGATAAGTTAAACCTACTCCTAAAACCTGAGTAAAAATATCATCTGCATTGATACTTATCTTTATACCTCTATAGAGTATAAAAAGAAATATAAAAATTAAAACTGTCGCTCCTATTAATCCAATCTCTTCTCCAATTAAAGCAAATATATAATCTGTGTGAATTTCAGGTAGGTATTTTAACTTTTGAGTTCCTGCTCCTATACCTTCTCCTAATAAACCACCTTTTGCAAAAGCTAACATAGCTTGGAAAATCTGATATCCAGAGTCAGACTTGTTTTCCAAAGGATTTAAAAAGGCAGTTATTCTGTTTATAGCATAGTCTTTAGATAAGAGAATCATAAAAAATAAAAACGGTAAACTTAATGCTGGGAGAAACAGAACCTTTTTCCAGTCAAATTCTGCAGAAAACATAATTAATATTGTTAAAACAATAATAAATATTGCTGCTCCTTTATGAGGTTCTATAAAAACAAGGAAAGAAATTATGAAAGGGATTAGAAAAGCTGCAAATGTTGCTTCAATAGTTTTTAAAATCTGTTTTTTTCTGTAAGAAAAATAAGCAAGAAAAAAAACAACTGATATCTTAGCAAACTCAGAAGGCTGAAATCTGAAAGCTCCAAATCCTAGCCATCTTCTTACATCTTTATGTTCCAGTTGAATATAAAATATTAAGACAATAATCAGAAGAAAAATGGCTAAAGCTGTCATGGGATAAGCTGCTTTTTTCCAGTATTCAATAGGAACAAGATATGAAACTACCATAAAAACAAATGCTATAAAAATCCATAAAATCTCTTTCTTTACAAAAAAGTACGGATCCTTATTGTTTAAAAAAGATGGAACAGATGTAGCACTAGAAACAAAGATTAAACCAATTCCCATTAAAAGAATAAATGAGATAAACAAAAGTTTGTCAAAATAAAAATCCCTTAGCATTTAAGACCTTTTATTATCCTTTTAAATTTTTCTCCCCTATCTATATAGTTTTTAAACATATCAAAACTTGCACATGCAGGAGAAAATAGCACTACATCATCTTTTTCGGCATAAGTTATGGACTTTTTAACGGCTTCTTCTAAAGAGGCTGCATAATCAACATCAAAATATTTACTTAATATTTTTCCAATTTTTTCTTTATCTCTTCCAATAAGAATGAACTTTTTTATATTTTTTTCATTTTTTAAAAGGGAAAAATCTCCCCCTTTATCAATACCTCCTGCAATAACAACAAGATTTTTTTCAGGGAAACTGCGAACAGCCATTAAAAGAGACTGTACAGTTGTTGATTTTGCATCATTATAAAAATCAATTCCTTTTATACTTCCTTCATACTCAAGTCTGTATGGCAAAGACTCAAAATTTTCTACAGTTTCTTTTATACTTTCCTTAGAAACACCTTCTTCTAGAGCTACAAGAGAAGCAGCCATAACATTTTGAATAAAATGAATTCCTTTTACTGGGAAGTCTTCTACATTTATAAGTTCTTCTTTTTTATCATTTTTTTTGACACAGATGAGATTTTCCTTCAGAAAAATTCCACTGTAATTTTCAGGAAGTTCTTTTAATGAGAAAAACAGCTTTTTTCCCTTTGTTTTTGTATCTCTTGTATAACTATTATCAAAATTTAAAATAGCAACACAGTTTTCATTCTGAAGCTTAAAAAGTTTGTATTTAGAATACATATAATGGGAAAACTTTTTATGCCAGTCTAAGTGGTCTTTTGATATATTTAAAAATACTGCTGTGTCAGGTTTAAAACTTTTTAATGTATAAATCTGAAAAGATGAAAGTTCTAAGACAGCTGTTCCTGTTTCTTTTTCTAAAACAATTTCAGAGAAAGGGATACCGTAATTTCCGCCAATAAAGATATCTTTTCTTTCTCTTTTTAAGATATCGTATATAAGCTTAGTTGTTGTTGATTTTCCATCTGTTCCTGTTACTGCAATAACTTTTCCTTTCCAAAATCTATATGCAAACTCAGTTTCTCCTACTATTTCAATTCCTTTTTTCTTTGCCAACTTAAAGATTTTATGAAAAAAAGGAATTCCAGGAGAAACAACTATTAAATCTATATCTGACAAGTACTTTTCATCAAAACTTTTATCATCCACTATAAATGGAGATAAACCTTTTTCTTTTGCAAGTAGAAATGCTGCCTGCCCTGATTTTCCAGAACCGTATATGAGAACATTTTTCATTTTTAACTTTCTTCTTCTAGCTCCTGATGTCTAAGCATTTTTCCTTCTTTCATGTATATAACTTCTTCAGCTAGATTTGTGGCAATATCTGCAACCCTTTCTATATTTGAGGCAACAGTTATAAGCCTGATACCTATCTTTATCTTCTCAGGGTCCTCAACCATATACTTATAAAGATCTTTTATAATTTTTTCATTAAGTTCATCTACCTGATCGTCCCTCTGTATAACATCCCTAGCTAAATCAGTATCTAACGTTTCTAAAGATTTAACAGCATCTCTAACCATTCCAAGAGTTATATCTGTCATTTTAGGAAGGTCTATATATTCTTT
>JALWKR010000213.1 GCA_027081375.1 Persephonella sp. | reverse complement strand
CAGCACCAAACAGCTAAAATTTCATTTTAAGATGTCTAAAATTATATCATTAGCTTTTATATAGGAAATGAAAATGCTACAGTTTAAACCTTTTTCACTACCATACGAACACCTGCAAATATCAAAATCTCTAGGACATTCTTTAACCCTGAAAGCAGGAGAAACATTAAAAGCAGAAGTTATTGATATACTTCCTTCAGGTGGTATTGTCTTAAGAGCAAAAGGAGCTCATATAACAGTTCAAACAGAAATTCCTTTAAAAAAAGACACCCAGCTTCTTTTAAAGGTTTTGGATACAAAAGACAGTGTAAACAAAATAAAGCTTCAGATAGTTTCTGTTATAGATAGAAATCAGATATACATATCTCCTAAAGGTTTAGAAAACATTTCTACTCTTTTGACACAGTTTCCAGAGCTGAAAGAAACTTTCCCAGATTTTATATTTAATAACCTGCCTCTTTTAGAAAATCTTTCTAAAGAGAAAAAGGCTTTTTTGTTTAATCTTATAAAATCCTCAGCAGAGGAAATATCTATTAACACCTTAAAAGATAAAAGCTTTCTGATCCATATAAAAAACCTTACTCCTGAAAATCTTCAAAAAGCTCTTTTAAACACAGGGATTTTGTTTGAAACAAAGATTAAAAAAGAGGAAACAACATCGGAAGATTTAAAGTTTAAGATACTCAAAGAAAATAAGGAAGACAGCATTCAGACATTAATAAATCAGCATCAAACTTTATCTGTTTTAGGAAATGGCTTTTCAACATTTTTACCAGTTTTATGGGAAGATTTAAAAAAGGGAGATATATTCTTTCAGAAGAAAAATCAGAAACATTTTTTCTGCAGGATTGATTTAGACTTTGTTAGCGTTGGGAAGGTAACTATTGATATATTCATGCTAAACAAAGACCTGATGGTAAACTTCTTTGTGGAAGATAAAGAGTTTAAAAACGTTCTATCTTCAAACATAAAAGAGCTAGAAAAAAAGCTAAATAGAGATTTTAACTATATCTTTATTACTTTCAAAGAACAAAAAACTAATATTACAGATTTAATCTTTTCAGAAAAAATATTAAATTTAAAAGCATGAATAAAAAGAAAAAAGCTGTGGCTTTAAAATATGAAAGAGAAAAAGATAATGCTCCTAAGGTTGTTGCAAAAGGACAGGGGAAGATTGCAGAAAGGATAATACAGAAAGCAAAAGAACACAATATTCCTATAGAGGAAAATCCTGAGCTTGTTGAGGTTTTATCAAAGCTAGACCTATATGAAGAAATTCCTCCTAAGCTTTACAAGGCAGTTGCAGAAATTCTTGTTTTTATCTACCAACAAAAAGGTTTAAAATAGTTGTTTCAAAAGTATTTATGAATAAATTTTCTTGAAAAAACCTTAAGGAAAGAAAAATGGGAAAAGTAAATCTAAAAGATTTTAACTATAGAGAACTTGAGAAATGGGTTTTAGAACAGGGATGGCAAAAGTTTAGAGCTAAACAGATAGCAAAGTGGATATACAACAAAAAGGTAGGTTCTTTTGATGAGATGACAGACCTGTCTAAAGATATAAGAAACCAGTTAAAAGAAAAAGCAGAACTAAATGCTTTAACCCTTGTAACCTTTGAACAGTCTAAGGAAGATGGAAGTATTAAGTTTTTATGGAAACTCCATGATGGACATACAATAGAGTCTGTGTTTATACCTGAGAAAGGACATAATACCTTATGTATATCAACACAGGTTGGATGTGCTGTTGGGTGTAAATTCTGTTTTACAACAAAAGATGGTCTTATAAGAAATCTTACAACTGCAGAGATTGTAGATCAGTATATTCAATCTCAAAGATTTGTAGGATTAGAACCAGAAAAAAGAATATCAAATATTGTTTATATGGGCATGGGAGAGCCTTTAGCAAACTATGAGAATGTTAAAAAATCTGTTCAGATATTCACAGACGATAAGATGGCAGGCCTTTCAAACAGAAAGATAACAATCTCTTCCAGCGGGATAATACATCAGATTGTAAAGATGTATGAAGATAAAGATTTTCCACAGGTTAGACTTGCAATCTCTTTAAACGCTGCAGACCAGAAAACAAGAGAAGAGATAATGCCTATATCTGAAACAAACACACTAGAAGACCTTATGAAAACATTAAACAGATTACCTGTTAAAACAGGATACAGAATAATGCTTGAGTATGTGCTTATAAAAAATGTAAACGACTCTCCGAAAGATGCTCATAAACTAGCAAGGCTTATAGGAAAGAATAAGAAAAGGTACAAAGTAAACCTTATTCCTTTCAATCCATATCCAGGTTCCCCATATGAAAGACCTGAAAAAGAAAGGGTAGAACAGTTTCACAAAATCCTCTGGCAGTACAACATTGGAGCATTTGTAAGATGGAGCAAGGGAAAAGATATCTCAGCTGCCTGCGGTCAGCTAAGAAAGAAAGATCTTGAAAGTACATTTGGAAAGAAGATAAACTTCCTAACAAGAGATAGCTTAAAAGCAAAGTCTTCAGGGGTATCCAATTGAATATAAAAATCAAAGCAGCTGATTCTCTATCATATTTTTTTTATCTAGATCACTGTATATGCGTTAGTTGATTATATTTAAGACTTTAGATATTGAAGATATTTATATTTCATTAGATTACAGTAATGATATTTTTTTGAAGATTGTTATTTCTATTTTTTTCAGGTTTCTATCCTGACAGCCTTTAAAACAAAAAAAATAGCTCTAAATAATTCTCTGATTCTTATCCATTTAACTTTGTTTTTCTTTTCCAATTAATTCTTCTAAATTTAGTTTAATCTTATCCATAACCTCAATAGTATCATTCCAGTCAGTTATAATCCATCTTTTGCCTTTTTCAGCTACCCATACTTTTTTATCTTTTGTAAAAATCCATATAACTTTTTTAATACCACTATCAAGTAAATCCTGAGTTTTTCTGTGGAAGTAATCCTGAGGATTTTCAAACTTCCTCAGATCTGCTTTTGTATCTATTTCTATTACAACTTCTGGAGCAGTAGTTATATACCCTTC
>JALWKR010000212.1 GCA_027081375.1 Persephonella sp. | reverse complement strand
AAGTCTGACACAAGTATCTTTCTTCTGTTTCCTACTTCCTCAGGATTAATATGCTCATACAGTTTTGGATTTTTAAGGACTGCTGAAGCGTGAACTCCTCCTTTATGAGCAAAAGCACTATCTCCAACATAAGGCATATTTTTAGGAACAGGAAGATTAACAATATCAGCAACAAAATTTGAAATCTCTTTAAGCTTTTTTAGATTTTCCCTTGGAATAGTTTCATATCCAAGTTTAAGAGTTAGATTTGGAATTATTGAACAGAGGTTAGCATTTCCACATCTTTCTCCAAATCCGTTAATTGTTCCGTGAACCTGCACTGCTCCATTTAAAACAGCAACTATTGAGTTCCACACAGCTGTATCACTGTCATTGTGAGCATGAATACCAAGATTTCCTGTTATCCCTCTTTCTTTTATCTCCTTTATTATCTTCTCTATCTCATTTGGAAGAGTTCCTCCGTTTGTATCAGCTAAAACAATGAAATCTGCTCCAGCTTCCTGTGCTGTTTTTAAAACAGCATAGGCATAATCAGGGTTGGATTTATATCCATCAAAAAAGTGCTCTCCAATAAAAACAACTTCATCTGTGTTTTTCTTCAAATACGAAACAGTATCAAAAACCATCTCTAGATTTTTATCTAAAGATGTTTTTAGAGCCTCTGTTACATGTAAATCCCATGATTTTCCAAATATTGTAATAACAGGAGTTTCAGCTTTGATAAGATTTTGTATAAGGGGGTCTTCATCTACAGCTAAATAGGCTCTCCTTGTGGAACCAAATGCTGCTATCTTTGCATTTTTTAGAGGAAGCTTTTTAACCTGTTTAAAGTATTCATCATCCTTTGGATTGGAACCAGGCCATCCTCCTTCTATATAATGGATACCAAAATCATCTAATTTTTCTGTAATTCTTAGCTTATCTTCAACAGAAACACTTACTCCTTCTGCCTGTGTTCCATCTCTAAGTGTTGTATCATAGATAAAAACCTTCTTTTCCATACTATCCCTCTAAAAAAATAATTAATTATTATATCCTTGATACTAAAAAATAATATTATTTTTCCAGCATTTGTATGATTTTTTCAGGTAGATAGTTTCTATTAGAGAGAGTCACTTCAATTAGCAAAACATCTTTACGCTCTTTAACTTTTTTAACAAAAGGATGGACATCTTTTATAGGAACAGTTGCAAGAATTTTTTCCTTTTTTTCAAAAATTTCTTCTACCACAGATATAAACCTTTTAGAAAAAAGCTCCATCTTCCCTATCTCATCAATTACAACAGTTTTATCTTCTTTTAAAGCCTTTTCTAAAACAGGAATAACGACCTTTTCAAACGTTTCCACATCAACATAGTAAGAGCCTACTTTATAAGGTGTTTCAAAAAGATATTTGCTTGCTAATATAGCTTCTGTTCCTTCAGTGGTTACAATTTTAAACCCTGTTCTTCTATTTAGCTTGTCTCTTATATCTTCTGTCCAGAATCCTATAACCTTATCTTTTAGTTTTTGAACTACTTTTTTAACTACAGTTGTTTTTCCTACTCCTGGTTTTCCTGTAAGAAGAATTTTCATTTTATCCCCTCAAGTATAACCCTGTTAAAAGTATATATAAGAAAATGTATAGAAAACCGCTGATAAAAAAAGCTCTTAAAAAGGAAAAGAAGAGAGTATCTTTAGAAAATTTAAACAAAAAGGCTGCCAGAATAGGAACCTGAAAAACGAGAGAAATAACAATCTTCAAGGAAAAATCGTAACCATAATCTAATGAAATAAAAACTTTATCTTCAATATTGAATGTTTTAAAGATATAATCAACTAATGCGTATACAGTAATCCAGATAAAAAAAGCAGGTAAAAAAAGGGAAGCTTTTTTTATAGCAAAGTATTTATTCGTTTTCCTCTTCAATCTCTTTGCATTTTATACATAGTTTAGCTATTGGCCTTGCCTTTAGCCTCTCATAAGGAATTTCAGCTCCGCACATCTCACATATTCCATATGTTCCATACTCTATTTTTCTTAACGTTATCTCTATTCTCTTTAATACTTTTCTATCTCTATCTAAGTTTCTCAGCATAACAAGTCTGCCTGCCTCTGCATCAGCTCTGTCTATCTCATCCCCTCCTTCATAAGATAAAGCTTCCCCCATAGAATCGTGAGACTCTTTTAAAAGCTGTTTTTTCCACTCTAAAAGCATCTGCTTAAGTTCTTCTATCTGTTCTTTTGTTAGATGTTCCATTTAAAACTCCTTAAACTGCCCTCAAGGGTATTAATATAAATTTAATTATTGGTTATTAATTTTCTATATTTTAATTCCATAAAACCTCATCTCTTCTACCAGCTTATCAACCTCTATTTGACCAGGAGCAAAGGATTTTCCTATAAATGTGTAAGAGATTAATGAACCAAAGAAGAAACCTGCTACTCTAGTAAGTTTTCCTAACTCTCCCATCCCTATAGCTACAAGATTTTTATCTCTGTTTCTGTAAGTAACAGATAAAATCCTTCCTACATCTTCACTGCTTTTAACTGAAAAAGCGTACTTTACAATATCAGCAGACAACGAAGCCCCTTTATCTATTATTGACTGTATTTCTTCCTCTGAAGGTGTTTTTTCAAAATCATGATAAGAAACAAGAGAAAGTTTTCCTTCTTTTTTAACTATATCTATTACTTCCTTATTTATACTTTCAGAAAGAAGTTCTATATCAACAATATCTGAAACAGGGACAACCTTCTTGAAAATATTTAATCTTTCTATATCTGAAAGATCAGCACCACCTTCTTCTTTTGACCTAACTGTTGAAAGAAGAGTAAATCCATAATCTTTTACAAGCTTTGCTTTTTCCAAAATATAGTTAGTATCATAGCTCTCAAACTGGTCTATTCTAAGCTCTATGATATCAATAGGCTTTTCTTTTGCCATTTTTAAAGTTTTTTCAAGGTTTCTATCATCAACAGGGAGAGCTATTAAAGGTCTATCTTTTTTTAAAACCATCTTTTACCTCAGATAAGGGTTTTTTGAACTATTTTTTTTAGTTCTTCGTATATATCTTTCCCACCAGCAATCAC
>JALWKR010000211.1 GCA_027081375.1 Persephonella sp. | reverse complement strand
ATATTATACGTTTCAGGTATAATTTAAAAAAAATTATAAACAAGGGAGATATATGAAAGACAGACTTAAGTATATAAGAAACTTTTCAATAATAGCTCACGTTGACCACGGGAAATCTACCCTTGCAGATAGATTAATGGAATTTACAGGAGCTATAACAGAAAGAGAAAAAAAAGATCAGCTTCTTGATACCCTTGATATTGAAAGGGAAAGAGGGATAACAATAAAACTTCAGGCTGTTAGACTGAAATACAAAGCAAAAGATGGAAACGAATACACACTTCATCTTATAGATACTCCTGGACACGTTGACTTTGGATACGAAGTGTCCCGTTCCCTTGCTGCCTGTGAAGGAGCACTTCTTCTCATAGATGCTACACAAGGAATAGAAGCCCAAACTATAGCAACATTCTGGCAGGCTCTTGAACAAGACTTAGAGATAATCCCTGTTATAAACAAGATAGACTTACCATCTGCAGACGTAGACAGAATAAAAGAGCAGATAGCAGATGTTTTAGGACTTGACCCTGATGAAGCAATTTTAGCATCAGGTAAAGCAGGAATAGGAATAGAGGAAATTCTTGAAGCTATTGTAAATAAAATTCCTTCTCCTGAAGGAGAAGAAGATAAGCCGTTAAAAGCCCTTATTTTTGACTCTTACTATGACCCTTACAGAGGTGCAGTTGCTTTTGTAAGGATTTTTGATGGAGAGGTTAAAAAGGGAACAAGAATAAAACTTATGTCAACAGGAAAAGAGTTTGAAGTTACAGAAGTGGGAGCACAGACACCTTATATGACTTCTTTAGACAGCCTAAAAGCAGGAGACGTTGGATATATAGCAGCTGCTATAAAAGATGTAAGAGATATTAGAATAGGTGACACAATAACAGATGCTCAAAATCCAACCCCTGAACCTATTCCAGGTTTTAGACCTGCAAAGCCTATGGTTTATGCTGGGCTTTATCCTACAGGCTCAACTACATTTGAAGATCTTAGAGATGCCCTTGAAAAGTATTCTATAAACGATGCTGCATTAACGTATGAGATGGAAAGCTCACCAGCTTTAGGTCTTGGTTTTAGATGTGGATTTTTAGGACTTCTTCATATGGAGATAGTTCAGGAAAGGCTTGAAAGAGAATACGATGTAGAGCTTATAACAACAGCACCAAACGTTATATACAAAGTAAAAACAAAAAAAGGTGAAGAGTTTGAGATAAGAAATCCCTCTCAAATGCCTGACCCTTCCCAGATAGCTGAAATCTTAGAGCCTTACATAGAAGCAAACATCATAACTCCTAATGATTATGTTGGGGCTATAATGCAACTTGTTCAGGACAAAAGAGGTATCCAGAAAGGGTTTGAGTATATAGATAAAAAAACAGTTATTCTTAGATACGATATACCTATGGCTGAAGTTTTATTTGATTTCCATGATAAGCTAAAAACAGCAACAAGGGGATACGCTTCATTTGATTATGAGTTTAAAGACTACAGACCAGGGGATCTTGTGAGAATGAATATTCTTATAAACGGAGAGCCTGTAGATGCCCTTTCCTTCATTGTTCACAGAGATAAAGCTTACAGGGTAGGAAGAAATATTGTTGATAAAATGAGAGAGGTTATACCAAGACAGCTTTTTGAAGTGAGAATACAGGCTGTCATAGGCTCAAAGGTTATAGCTTCAGCTAGGATAGCTCCTCTTAGAAAAGATGTTCTTGCTAAATGCTATGGTGGAGATATAACAAGAAAGAAAAAACTCCTTGAAAAGCAGAAAAAAGGTAAGAAAAGAATGAAACAGCTTGGAAAAGTTGAACTTCCACAGGAAGCATTTTTAAGTATTCTCAAAGCAGAGTAGTTTTAATAAGAAGCTTATCCTCATAACGCAAAACTTACGCTAAAATGATATTTAGCTCATTTCATTTCGCCTCAAATTATAAATTTTTCTGGCTTACGCCAGTGTGCTTTATCCACCCTTTTTAAAGGGTGAATAAAGCACATAGTTTTTCTTAAAAAAGCATACTAAAAAAATTTCCAAAGAAATCAAAAAATCCACTGTCTCTAGATACTCCTTCCCCTTTTAAAGGAACTTTTTTAATACTTTCATCAGGGTCGTTAGTTTCTACAACAAAGTTTGCTTTTTTAACTCCATCTGTTTCAGGAGCAAATCTAACAATAACACTGCAACTTTTTCCTGGATCTAAATCTGGAGGACAGTTGTTCTCTACAATCTTAAAGTTTTCGTGGTCTTCTCCTTCTATATACATTGTGAATATTTCTAAAGTTTTATTTCCAACGTTGCTTAATGTAAATTTAGCTTTTTCCTGCTTTCCTGTTTCAACTTTTCCATAATCATAGCTTTCAGGTTTAACTCTTAAATCAGGTTCTTTAATAACAGGGTTAGTTTGAACTTTCAACGATTTATCAGCATTTATTCTGCTAGAAGTTTTTATAACTCCAGAAAGAGATGATAGTTTATCTCCGTTATTTTCTATTATATTTTTTACATCCTTGTATGAGTATCCATCTTTCTCTGACCAAATAAGAGAGGCTAAACCTGTAACAAAAGGTGTTGCCATAGATGTTCCACTCATATATCTGTATTTATTTCCTGGATATGTGCTTATAATATCAACCCCTGGAGCTGCAACATCAACAGAGTTTCTACCGTAGTTTGAAAAACTTGCAAGATTATCGTCTTTATCTGTAGCTGCTACAGCAATTATGTTATCAAGGTCATAGCTTGCAGGGTAAAAAGGTTTAGCATCGTTGTTGTTTTTATCATTTCCTGCTGCAGCAACAAAAAGAACATCATTCTGTCTTAATTTTCTAATAGCATCTCTTAAAGCACTGCTACTTTGATATCCACCCCAGCTTGCATTTACAACCTTTATATTTCTCCCTTTTTTTATGTTATCAATAACATACTCTATACACTCAATAGCGTCACTAAGATTTCCCCTTCCATCACTTCTCATAAACTTGAGAGGAAGGATTTTGGCATTCCAGCTAACTCCTGTAATACCTTTTCCGTTATTTCCTGCTGCTGCAGCAATACCTGCTACATGGGTACCGTGTCCATTAT
>JALWKR010000210.1 GCA_027081375.1 Persephonella sp. | reverse complement strand
GTTATATTTTTAGAGATGAAGCAAAGAAATATTTCTTAAGGCAAAAAAAACAAAAAATATCCTTCAGCATACCTTCTGGGAAGTACCTTTATAATACAGAGGTTTTTAGAAAGAGAATTTTTACCTACATATCTCTATTTAACGATGCTTTAAAAAAAGGGGAAAGTTCCCTAATCGTTTTTCCTAATATAACCTCTGTTGAGATAATATATAAGTTTTTAAAAAAAGAGTTTGGAGATAAAGTTTTTGTGTATCACGATAGGATTTCAAATAAAGAAAAGATAAAAAACTGGTTTTCGCTAAAAAATTTAAAAGGAACTATAACTGTTGGGACATACTCATCTCTATTTATCCCTATAAAAAATCTTAGATACCTTATTCTTGAAGAGGAATACTCAGATGCTTATAGAAATAAAAGAACCCCTAAATTTGACGCTAGAAGAGTTGTTTTCTCTATTCAAAAAAAGAGAAATATTACTGCTATATACGGCAGTTCTGTACCCTCTATAGAAAGTTATTTTGCAAAGAAAAAAAAGGTTTTGCTTTCCTTAAACAAAAAAAATCTATTTTCTCAGGTAGAAGGAAAACTAGATATATTGCCTTTTGAAACCTTTAGTAAGGTAAAAAAACTTTTGTTAAAAGAGTTAAAAGATAATAAAAAAACATTAATAATTGCAAACAAAAAAGGCTTTTCTTCCTTTTTGTTCTGCGAAGTGTGTGAAACAGAAATTATGTGTAACCAATGTGATATACCTGTTAAAGTTTATAAAGAGGAGAAACTATACCTAAAATGTGGTGCCTGTGGTAAAAAGTATCAGTATGTAGAAAGCTGTCCTGACTGTGAAAATCCATTAAAGGAAGTAGGTTTTGGAATCGACAAAATAGCTCAGATTCTTAAAGAAAATAATATACAGTTTTCCTTTCTTGAGGATAAGATAGATAATAATGTTAAACTAACTGTATCTCTTTTAGGAAAAGAAGCTACCTCACCAGTTTTTGACAAAATTATTAATATTTATCCAGATTTCATCTTAAGTATTCCAGATTACAGATCAGAGGAAAAATTCTTTAGAAGTATCTCTATCCCTTTCTTTAAAACAAAAGAAAAATACATTTTGATAACAAATGAGGCAGACTCTAAAGCTGTAGAGAGTTTGAGAAAAAGAGATCTATCTATCTTTTATGAAAAAGAAATTTCTGAAAGAAAGGAGTTAGAATTGCCACCTTTTACAAGGTATATCCTATTAACCTTTGAAAAAAAAGATTTAGAAATAGAAGATGTAGAAAATCTTTTCGATGAATGGGCTGTATCTCATAAAATTCCTAACATTCAGCATGAAGGTCCTTTCTATGCAAGGATATCAAAAATAAGAGGAAAAAACAGAGTGCAAATTCTTTTAAAAGACTTTGAAAAAAAAGAGCTTTTAATAGATTTATACGAAAAAGCATTAAAAAAAGGTATAAAATTGAATATAGAGATTGACCCAAAAGAAATAAAATAGAGGAGGTTTAAATGGAAAGACTTTATTCTCCATGGAGAAGCCAGTACATTGAGAATGTTGATAACCTAGATGGATGTTTCCTCTGTAATGCATTTAAATCAAAAGATGATGAGGAAAATCTTGTACTATACAGAGGGAAGAAGGCATTTATTATTATGAACCTTTATCCGTATAATGCAGGACACGTTATGGTGTGTCCAAATGAACATATTGGAGATTTTACAAAGATAGATAAAGAAACTCTTCATGAAATCTCTGAACTTACACAGTTTGCTGTTAAAGCTATACAGAAAGCATTAAAACCTGACGGATTTAACCTAGGTTATAATTTAGGTAGAGCTGCAGGAGCTGGACTAGAAGACCACATTCACAACCATATAGTTCCTAGGTGGAATGGAGATACAAACTTTATGCCTGTTATAGGAGAAGTAAAGGTTATATCTCAGGATTTAAAAGAGGTATACCACAAAATAAAAAAAGCTATGGAAGAACTAGAGAAAGGAGAGTAGTATGCTAGTAAAACTAAGAATTGTTCTGTGGCTTATTATAGTTGCTTTTGCTGCCTATTTTGTATCTCTGAATATGGAACCTAAACTTTCTATTAATATACTTCCAGATATTAAAACTCCTGAATATCCTATAGGGGTACTTCTTGTTTTTGGAATGGTAGTAGGAGCAGTTATTGTATGGGCTCTTTCTCTAATAGACTGGATACACCAGAAAATTGAAAAAAGAAAACTTCACAGAGAGTTAGAAGAACTAAGAGAAGAGCTATCTAAATGCAAAAAAGAAAATGAGGAGTTAAAAGATAAAGTAGATAAGCTAGAAGGTTTAAAATCTCCCTTAGAAGAAATGAAAGTAGAAGAAAATGAAATACCTTTAGAAAAAGAAGAAAAAACAGGAGAGGTAGAAGAAAGTGGGTCTTTACGACAGGGATTACATGAAGGAGAGAAATCAAAAGAACCTTCTGAAAAAGACAAGTAGTGATAATACAAAACTGATTATTATTGCTGTTATTTCTTTCGTTATTGGATTTATTTTTGGTTACCTGTTATCTTGAAAGTGAACTACTCCTCAATAAATTGAGAAGTTTCCTGCTTCACAGCTGGATGTCTCGTAGACTGGGTTTTACTCCCCATTCCGCCGACAGTGCCAGCTCCACAATCCCTCTGGGATTGAGCCTGCACCTTTTGGTGCAGAGCACAGGCTTGAGCTTGGGTAGTTCCTACCCTACCGCTCGTCAGGTGAGCGACCCCTATCTGGTATAGATTTTTGCTTGCATTTTCATCTCTATCGTGCTGTGTCCCACATACAGGACACTGCCATTTTCTTACTGATAGTGTAAGCTGGTTATTCTTGTATCCGCACACGCTACAGGTCTTACTACTTGCATAAAATCTGTCTGCTTTGATTATCTTTCTTCCATACCATTTCGCTTTATACTCCAGCATTCTCATAAACTCATACCAGCTTACATCTGCTATCTGTTTTGTATGCTCTATCAAGGTTCTTTACACTTTCTTGTAGGCTCTGGCTGTTTGCTTCTTTTAAAAATGGATATTCTTCTTTTAGCTGTGGTAGT
>JALWKR010000209.1 GCA_027081375.1 Persephonella sp. | reverse complement strand
GGATTTTCTTTTATTGTTTTGCTCACAGTTTCAGTTATTTCTTTAATAAACCTGTTTTTAAACTTACCTTATATTTCTTATCTAGTACCATTTTCTACAGTATTTTTTCTCTTTAGAAAGTATAGGGATAATTACAGATTAATCTGGATTCCAATTATTATTTCAATTATCGTTGGCTTTTTCTTTAGTAAAGAGATTTTTTATCTTTTAAATGCATTTATCCCAATAAGTCTTATTTATGAAATTCTTAGCGAATTAGGTACATATGTAGAAAAAAGCAAAAGTATTTATCAAAATATTGTAGATAGAGCTATCAAAGCAGAATTAGATAAACAGCACAGCGATTTAAACAATGAACTTTCTATAGCATATAAGAGATTAAGGGAAATTTTCAAATTAAGTAATAAAACAATAGAGCCTATAAAAGTAGAGGAAATTCTTGAGAATGTGGGAAAAGGATTAACAGAACTTGGTTATACAGGAGTTGTTACAGCAGTAACATACAAAGATTTACTTCTTCACAACAAAACAGGCTTTTTCCCAGGTTTTAAGAGATTTTTAGAAAAAGATATATATGAAATAAATGAAATGGAAATCTCAAAAGATGAAACGAAAGTTTATATTCCTCTATACACAGATAGAGGTAAAATAGGAGTTCTAGGAGTTTACAAAAAGACTCCTATATCTCCAAACGAGATAGAGTATTTACGTACTTATGCTAACTCTGTTGCTATATCTATCGCAAAAACCCTTTACTTTAAAGAGATAGGATATTTAGAAAATATCCTATCAAGAATGTTTGAGACACTAGATATAGGTATTGCTGTATTAAATAAAGATTTAAAGGTTGAAACAGCAAATAAGGCATTTGAGAAAATATTCAATAAAAATCTAAATGGAATTCTATTTGATTTAAATCCTTATCTTAAAGAGATTAAAGATAAACTTTTAAAGGTTATTGAAGAAGATAAACCTTTTGAGGAGACAAAAGAAATAAATAAAAGAATATATAGAATAAAAGCTGTTAGACTTTCTTTAGAAGAAGAAAAAATTGTCCTGCTAATGGAAGATATTACCGAGTTTGTACAGTTGGAAAGACAGCTTTTAGAAACAGAAAAACATATAGCTTTAGGAAGAATTGTTGCAGGATTATCCCATGATGTTAAAAATCCCCTGTCATCTATACTTGCATATGCATACACCTTAAAGAAAAGGATAGAAGACGAAAAGATTATAGATATAATTGAAAAAATTGAAAAGAAAGCTAATGTTGCAACAAAAATTACCCAAAGACTTATAAACTATGTTAATCCAAACTATGAGGATGAGAAGGTTGTAAATATAAAAGATATAATTTTAGAGTCTGTTGAGTTTTCAATACCAACTTCTGCTAAAAAAAGAATAGATTTAGAACTTGATCTTGAAGATGGTCTTATATTTTGCGACCCTATGTCATTACAAAGGGTATTTACAAATATATTTATGAATGCAGTGGATGCAATTAAAGATAAAGGAAAGATTTCAGTTAAAGTCTACAAAGATGGAAAATATATATATGTTCATATTAAAGATACAGGGATTGGAATCCCTGAGAATATAAAAGATAAAATATTTGAACCATTTTTTACTACAAAAAAAGAAGGAACAGGATTAGGATTAGTTATATCTCAAAAGATTATAAAAGATTACGGAGGCTCAATAGATTTTGTCAGTGAAGAGGGAAAAGGAACAGAGTTTATTATTAAATTCCCATTATACAGAGATGAGGAACAAGATGAAGGAAAATAAGTATAAAGGAAAAATCCTTATAGTAGATGATGAGGAAGAAATTTTAGATTCTTTTTCCCTAGTTTTAGAGGATGAAGGATACTATGTAGAAACAACAAGCAATCCTAAAAAGGGATTAATGCTAGCTAGGGAAAAAGACTTTGATCTAATTTTATCAGATTTGAGAATGCCTCAGATGTCTGGGGAGCAGTTTTTAGAAGAGCTTAGAAAGTTTAATAAACATACAAGTTTTATTGTTATGACTGCATATGGAACAATAGATAATGCAGTCTCATGTATGAAAAAAGGAGCTTTTCATTATCTTTCAAAACCTATTGATTTTTATGACCCTTCCTTCTGGAATCTAATAGAGGAGGCTGTTGAGAAATCTAAATTACTTAAGGAAAATGAGAAGCTAAAAAAAGAGATTGAACATCTTAAATCTTTAGAGAACCCTTACTTTATACTTACCCAAAATCCTAAAATGCAACAACTTTTAGAATATGCTAAAAAGATAGCCCAAACTGATCTTACAGTTCTTATAACAGGAGAAAGTGGAGTAGGAAAAGAACTTTTTGCTAGAGCCATACATGAGTTTTCACCAAGAAGAGATAAACCATTTATAGCTATTAACTGTGCAAATATAACTCCAAGTCTTATGGAATCTGAATTTTTCGGATACAAAAAAGGAGCTTTTACTGGAGCAGATAGAGATTCAAAAGGGGTTATAGAAAAAGCAAATGGAGGAACCCTTTTCTTAGATGAGATAGGAGAGCTTCCTTTAGAGATACAAAGTAAGTTTTTAAGATTTCTGCAGGAAAAAGAGATAAGAAGAATAGGGGATGAAAATCCTATAAAAGTTGATGTAAGGATAATTGCTGCCACAAACAGAGACCTTAAACAGATGGTAAAAGAGGGAAAATTCAGAGAAGATTTATACTACAGAATAGAAACAATAAAGATAAAAATACCACCTCTTAGAGAAAGAAAAGAGGATATTCCTCTTCTTGCAAATTACTTTATACAAAAATTTAGTAAGTCCTACGGCAAAAAGATAAAAGGACTTACAAAAGAAGCTTTAGAAGTTTTAATGAACCAGAAATGGGAAGGGAATGTAAGACAACTGGAGAATGTTATCAATGCAGCATGTATCATAGCTGAAGATAACGGATATATAGATGTATTTCACTTAAATAGCGAAGCTCTAGCAGAAGGTGAAGATACTGATAATGAATTTATTTTAGATTATAACAAAGCTAAAGAAAAATTCCTTTATAGTTTTATGCAAAAATACCTAGGTACACTTCTCACTATGACTAGTGGAAATATA
>JALWKR010000208.1 GCA_027081375.1 Persephonella sp. | reverse complement strand
ATGACAGGTGGAGAACTTATTACAATTGTTTTAATTCTTCTTGTTCCTTTCTTAGTTCCACTACCAGTTATGGTAATTCACCTAATTGCTGTGTTCTTACAAACATACGTGTTTATGATATTAACAACTGTTTATATAGCTGGAGCACTTGTAGAGGAAGCTCACTAAGGAGAATAAGATGGTAAAAGTAGAAAAAATTTTAGTATGTGTAGATTTAACACCTCTTTCTTTAAAAGCTTTAGAATGGGCGGTTAATATAGCTCAGAAGTATGAAGCAAGATTGGTTGTATACCATGAACTAGAAGATGTATATACAATGCTTAAAACAAGTGCATCTTTTGGAGTTCCTGCAGCACCTGATTTAAAAGAGAAAGCAGAAGAAAATGTAAAACAAAAACTAAAATCTCTTTTAAAAGAGTTTGACAACTATGAATTTTTAATAGAAGCAAAAGGAAAAACTATAGATAGGCTTCCAGTTGTGGTTTCAGAAGTTAAACCTGATTTGGCAGTTATAACTATAGATTATGAAAGAGATATTCCAAAAATTGAGACTCAAATTTTAGTAATAAAATAATAAAGGAGGTTTTTACAGTAATGAGAAAATTCTCAACAGCTTTTGCGGTATTACTCTTGGTAGCTGGAGCAATGTCTGCAGCATTCGCTGGAGAAGGAAATGCAGATGCTATGGCTAGAGCTATATTCTATGGTGGTATGGCTATTGGTGCTGGTGTAGCTATTGGTGCAGCAGCTGGTGGTGGTGCAGCAGGTCTTGGTAATGCAATAAGAGGGGTTCTTGAAGGAATGGCTAGAAACCCTAATATGGGTGGAAAACTCTTAACTACTATGTTCATCGGTATGGCTCTTATAGAAACATTTGTTCTCTACGCATTATTAATTGCAATTATTTTCCTATTTACAGGAATTTTCGACAGCAAAGCTGGATTCTAATAAAAAACAGAACATACAATCTTCTTAAAGAGCGTACAGATAATGTGCGCTCTTTTTGCTTTTATTAAGATTTTTAAAGGAGGAAAAAATGGCTTCAGAAGTTATAAAAAATCGTCTATCAAATAAGAAAAGAAAGAGAACTTCTGGATTTTTAGCTAGAAAAAGAACAAAAGCTGGAAGAAAGATATTAGCTAGAAGAAGAAGAAAAGGAAGAAAGAGATTAGCAGTAACATAATAACCCTTAAAGGGAAAGAGATAAAAAATATTCTTTCCCGCTCTCCCAGCGGGATTAAAACAAAAAATTTCATAGCAATTTTAGAAAAGAACAATTTAGGAACACCTAGATTTGCTTTTATAGTTTCAAAAAAAGTTTCTAAAAAGGCAGTAGATAGAAATAGGGCTAAAAGGTTATTAAGAGAAGCAGTTCGAACAACTTTTCCAATGTTAGCTAACGAAAGTTATGATATTATCTTAATAGCAAGAAGAAACATTCTAGGGAAAAAACTTCAAGATGTCTTAGAGGATATCCATTTTTTAGTAAAAACTATTAGAGAAAAAAATGAAGAAGATCTTAATAAACTTAATAAAACTGTATAAAAAGTATATCTCTCCACTAAAAACACCTAGCTGCAGATACTATCCATCTTGCTCAGACTACTCTATTCAAGCTATAGAAAAATACGGAGTATTAAAGGGAAGCTTAAAAAGTATATGGAGAATTCTTAGATGTAATCCTTTTTCAAAAGGCGGAATAGATTACCCATAAAGGAGATGAAAGGAAATGATGAATGATAATCAGGATATGAACAAACGTATATTTATCTTTTTTGCAGTTGTAGCTGTTTTACTTATAGTTTTTTCAGTTGTTCAGTCTTACATTTTTCCCTCTAGTGCTAAAAATAACCAGCAGATAAAACCTGCGGAACAAACACAGATAGTTCAAACTTCAGAAAGTAGTTCAATTTCAAAAAATACACAAACTACCACTAGTACTCAAGTATCAAATAATCAAGTAAATAAGACAGTTTCTCAACCTCAAAATATCACTTACGTATCATCTACTTTTAATTTATTACTAGGGAGCCAAAGAGTTTCTTCAGATAATTTAAAAGATACCATCAAAATAAAAACAGACTTTGGATATGTTGAAATATCTAAGATAGGTGGAAGGATAGTATCTATCTATGTTGATAGATTTAAAACAGATATTATCAGTAAATTTGCAAAACAAAACAGAATATTTCCAGGAGAAATCATAACAACAAATCCTGAACTTACAGCTCTTTTATCTTTTTCCAAATACCTAGTAAAACAAAATGGAAACCACTACACATTTTTATTGAAAAAAGGAAATATTTCTATTGAAAAAGATTTTGTTGTAAATCCTGATGAAACCATTTCTCTAAATATAAAAATGGAAGGACTAAAAAATGTAGGAACTGCAATAGTTAGCGGTATTACATTAGAAAGTCAAGGAAGTTTTGGTCACTCAGGAGCAATAATCAAAACAGATAAAGAACTTATAAAGCTAGAAAAAGATATTAAACAGGAGCAGATAATTAGAGGAACAATCTTATGGGCTGGAGAAGAAAATAAGTATTTTCTCCAAATGATAGCTAATAAAAATCCTTTTCCTGCAGCACATGTAATTCCTGTAGGTGGTGAACATACAGTAGTTTTATCTGAACTTTCAGGAAGTATAAACGGATTTTTCTTTGGAGGTCCAAAGCTTTATTCTCTTTTAGAGGAAATTACAGAAAAATATAAAAAAGAATGGGGTGTTGATTTAGCTCTCAAAGAAACTATAAGTTTTGGTATTTTTGGAATTCTTGGCAAACCTCTATTTTTAGTAATGCATTTTATCTATAAATTTGTTCATAACTGGGGACTTACTATTATTATTCTTACAATTCTTTTAAGAATTATTCTTTTCCCTCTCAACCATAAAAGTTTAAAAGCTATGAAAAAGATGTCTGATCTTGCCCCTGAAATACAAAAACTCCAAAAGAAATACAAAGATGACCCTCAAAAGCTTCAGCAAGAAATGATGAAACTGTATGCAGAACACGGTGCAAATCCAATGAGTGGTTGTCTTCCAATTATTGTTCAAATTCCAATATTTATAGCTTTATATAATGTCCTTATGGTAACAGTAGAACTAAAAAATGT
>JALWKR010000207.1 GCA_027081375.1 Persephonella sp. | reverse complement strand
AAAACCTTTCTAAATCGTTTGTAAACCTGCTTATAATATCCCCAAGAGGTTGTTTTATGATAAAAGAAGGCTCAGCATTTAAAAGCTTTCTGTAAAACTTCTCTCTAAGCTCTTTCTCTCCTTTAAAGATAATCAGTGGATAAACATAATCTTTTAAGAAAAAGCCTATCTGTTTTGCTGTTGCCAGAATAATAAGAACAAAAATAACAAACAGAAGGCTTTCATAACTTTTTGCTACAAAAACATCATCTATAACATTTTTTATTATATAAGCTAAACCTGCTAAAGCTCCTGACTCTAAGAGGGAACCTAAAAGAGCAAGAATTAGCAAAAACCAGTGCTTTTTAAATATGTTAAATAAAAAACCTAAACTCTCTTTTTCCATGTTTACCTTTTATATAGATAAAGAGTATTTCCCCGAAGATCATAGCTTTTAACAAGAAGCTTGTCTTCCTGCTTTTCACAGGTTAGAAGATACTCCCAGTTTTTTGTATATTTAGATTTCTTTAAAGGCTTATCCCTTTTAAAATCTATATAGACAGCAACAGACTTTTCAGGTGCGCAGTCAAAGGCTATCTCCTTTCTTATATCAATGGTTTTCATAATATCGTAAGCCACCCTTTTTCTTGAGGCTTTCTTTTCCATAAGGATAGGAAAACCTACAAAACCAAGTAAAAATCTAAGAAATATAAAAACAACAGCTGTATAAAGAATAGCTCTTAAAAATTTTTCTTTTTTAAAGGAGAAAAAGATGTAAGAGAAGATAAAAGCCAGTATAGGAAAAAGAGGAATAACATATCTTCCTCTGCTTCCAGCAGATATAAGGTAAGGAAGATAGTTTAAAACTGTAATAAATACAAGGAGTTTTATCTCAGAAGGAATAGAAAATCTCTCTTTTCTGTATAAAAAGTATCCAGATAATAAAAACAAACTTGCAGGAAGAAGCTGTTTAAAGTTAAGAAGAGGATAGGTTAATAGATGATAGAAAAACTTTCCTGCCTCTTTTGATTTTTCAGCTCTAACAATACTTTCAAAAAACAGGGTTTGAACATACCTTTCAGGGTTTGCTGTGTTTAGTATCCATATAAAAGGAATAATAAGGGAAATAAGGCCAGCTATCCATATATGCAGGTCAAATATCTTTTTCCACTCTCTATAAAATATAACAAGCCCAAGATAAATAAGACCAAAAAAAACGTAAGCAGGAAAACCTTTTAAAAGAAATGCTACTCCTGTTATAACTCCTGAAATAAGAATATATAAAGGCTTATTTTCTCTATATCCAAAAAATAGGAAATAAAACATAAGAAAAACAAAAAATGCCAGCGTTACATCTATCTCAGCTAGATATCCATACCAGAAGAGAATATCTAAAAATGTGACGTATATAAGAGAGGTAAACACAGAGATGTTTTTATCTTTTGTTATCCTGTAGGAAAATCTGTAAAGGAGTAAAGCTGTTAGGAAAAGAAATAAGATTGAAACAATTCTTGCTGTCAGCTCTGACCATGGAATTATATATGAAGAGGCAATAATAAACCAGTTAAAAAGAGGGGGTTTGTTAAAGTATAAATCTCCTAAAAATGTAGGCTGCAGAAGACTTCCACCGTGAGACATCTCAAAGGCAACAATAGTCCTTAAAGACTCTTCCCCCCTAAACTCATAAAGGTTTATATTTGGAAATAAAGATAAAAAAGCTAAAACAAGAAGGAGAAGTGAAAACCTAAACTTATCATTAAGTAAAGCTCCCAAGTTAGCAGCTACCTCTATAGATTTCTTCTAACACCTCTTTTGCACCAGCTTCAAGAAGTCTATTTGCAAGGGTTTCTCCTAATCTTTCTGCATCTTCAGGTTTTCCTTCAACGGTATCTTTAAAGACCCTTTTTCCTTCAAGGTCTGAGACAAAACCTGTGATTTTCAAAACTCCATCTATTATCTCTGCATAACCAGCAAGGGGAACCTGACAACCACCTTCAAGGGTTTTTAAAAAGGCTCTCTCTGCTTTTGCCCTTAGCTCACTTTCTTTATGGTTTAAAACAGAAACAACTCTTTTTGTCTCCTTATCATCAAGTCTTGCTTCAATACCTAAAAATCCCTGAGCAACAGCAGGTATCATATAATCAGGTTCAAAAATCTGTTTTACTTTATTTTCAAGTCCAAGTCTTTTTAGTCCTGCATAAGCTAGGATTATTCCGTCATACTGTCCCTCTTCAAGTTTTCTTATCCTTGTATCAACATTCCCCCTCAAATCTTTTATAACAAGGTCTTTTCTCTTTTCTAAAATCTGGGCTTTTCTCCTTAAAGAGCTTGTTCCTAAAACAGCTCCTTCAGGCATCTCCTCTATAGAGCTGTATTTAACAGATAAAAAGGCATCTCTTGGGTCTTCTCTTTCTGTTATAGCAACAAGCCCAAGACCTTCAGGAAAGTATGTGGGAACATCTTTTAAAGAGTGAACAGCTATATCTATCTCATTTCTAAGC
This sequence comes from Persephonella sp., assembly GCA_027081375.1. Taxonomy (GTDB): domain Bacteria; phylum Aquificota; class Aquificia; order Aquificales; family Hydrogenothermaceae; genus JAADDV01. The sequence continues at coordinate 650 of JALWKR010000207.1, read as the reverse complement.
ATAGCCTCTTCAATCTCTTTTACAAAAAGACCTTTTCCCCCAACTTTTGCAAGGGGAACATCAAGTATTTTGTCTCCTTTTGTTGTTATCTTTACAAGTTCAACCTCTATATCAGGAAAATGTTTTTTCAGCTGTGAAGCAACATAATTTGCCTGCCAGAGAGCAAGCTTACTTTTTCTTGTTCCTATTCTTATTTTCATTCTTTAAACCTCTTCTATTTGGTCAAAGGTTGAGATCTGAGGATATGGAAAGTTTTCAATAAACTGTGCATCTCCTTCTCTAACTACTCTAACAGCTTTCATACCTGCCTCTGCAGCAGCTTTTATCTCATCAGGGTTGTCTGAGAGAAATAAAATCTCTTCAGGTTTTAAACCAATCTCTTTTGCTATCTTCTTGTAGGACTCAGGCTCTTTCTTATTTCCTATCTTTGTATCAAAATGACCTTTAAAAAAGTCTAAAATATTTCCCTTCTCTGTATGGGAGAAGAAAAGCTTTTGGGCTTTTACTGAGCCTGAGGAGTATATATACATTGGAATATCTTTTTCCCTCCACTGAAGCATCTTTCTATATGCATCTTCATAAAGAGGGGCTCTTATCTTCCCTGAGGAAAAACCCTCTTCCCAAATATAACCCTGTATCTCTTTTAAAGG
>JALWKR010000206.1 GCA_027081375.1 Persephonella sp. | reverse complement strand
ATTGATGCTGTGGAACTTGAGCTTAACTACCTTAAAACTAAGTTTGGTGGAACAACTATTTTTGGCGTTTCTTATAAAGAGCTTGAGCAATATATGAAATATATAGCAGACAGAAGACTTGAAGAACTTGGCTTTGACCCTCAGTTCAATATCAGAGAAAATCCACTTAAATTCCTGCAAAAAGAAGATGTGAAGAAACTCACAAACTTTTTCGAAGTATCAAGTACTGAGTATACCAATTTTTAGAAACTTCAAAGAAATTTAGCAGTTTGATGGAAAGAGAAGAATTTATCCAGCTTGCAAAAAAGATGACTCCCAGAGGTTTCGGAGTAAAAATTTCTAAAAATCCTGAGCTAAAAAAAATCCTCTGGGAGTTAACTTCCTTTTTACCAAAAAACGCCCCTCAATCCTTAAGGATATGGTGCATCAGAGAAAATATTCTTTCTGAGGAAAAACTACCTAAATGTCCTGTATGTGGGAAAATTCCTGCATTTTCAACAGGAAAATTTTTAACCTACTGCTCAAAAAGATGTGCACAGCTTGATAAAGAAAAATTTTTAAAAAAATACGGTGTAGAACACCACCTAAAATCTAAAGAAACAAAAGAAAAAAGAAGAAAAACTGTTTTAGAAAAGTATGGCGTTGACAATATTGGAAAAATAACAAGGGATAAAGCAAAAGAAACAACATTAAAAAGATATGGCGTGGATAATTATACAAAAACAGAAGAATATAAAAGGAAGGCCCAAGAAACCTCATTGAGAAAGTATGGGACTTCTCATCCTATGCAAAATCCAGAGATCAAAAGAAAACTTCAAAATAGATTAGAAAAAATAAGAGATGTCATTATAGAAAAACAAAGACAAACATTTTTAGAAAAATACGGTGTAAATTCTCCTATGGAAATCCCTTCCGTTAAAGAAAAAGTTCTGCAAAGTTATAAAAAAAGAGTGTGGGAAAGATTAAATATAAAACTAAACTCTATAAACATAGAACCTTTATTTAGCTTTGACGATTTTAAGAGCTTCAAAGTTAAGACAAGACAGAAGCTCCTTTTTCTATGTAAAACCTGCAACACAAAATTTTTATACCACTTGAATAACGGACATTTACCTGTATGTCCAATCTGCTACAAAGGGACAAATCCGGAAAGAAAGGTTATAGAATTTTTAAAAAGTTTAGATATTCCCTTTGAAGTAAACAATAGAGATGTTTTAAACTCTTATGAAATAGATGTATTTTTACCAGAAAAAAGACTTGGAATAGAGATAAACGGCATTTATTACCATACTTTTGAGAACCTGATTACCTTTAGAGGACTTTCAGAGAAAGAAGCTAAAAACTATCACAGGTTAAAATGGATTATATCTCAGGAAAAAGGTATAAATCTGCTACAGTTCTGGGACAGTGAAGTTTTAAGAAAAGAACAGATAGTTTTTTCTATTATTTCCAGTTACTTAGGAAAAAATAAAAAGATCTATGCTAAAGACTGTAAAATAGTTGAACTTAAAGAAGCAGAAGCTTTTAAATTTTTCACAGAAAATCATCTTGCTAATGAGGTAATTTTAGGAAAAAATTTGGGACTGGTCTATAAAAACGAGCTGGTAAGTGCAATTAGTATTGGGAAAGCAAGGTTTGGATTAAAAGGCTACGAGATTTACAGATTTTCCAATAAAGTTTTTACAAATGTTGTTGGAGCTTTAGGAAAACTTATTAAGTATTCTTTAAAGCATTTTGATGGAGATCTCTACTCTTATGTTGATTTAAGAGTCTTTTCTGGAAAATCTTTAGAAAAGATTGGCTTTAAAAGGGTTAAAATAACAGAGCCAGATTACTACTATACAAAAGACTTTATTAATCTAATATCCCGTCAAAATTTTATGAAATTAAAAACTGGAATAGACGAAAAAACTTTTGTAAAAGAAAATGGATATCAAAAGATTTATGCAGTTGGAAATGCATTATACAAATTAACCGTTTAAGGACACCGTTCAGAGGTGATAAAAGATGATAAAAACTATTAAAAAGTTAGCAAAAAAACCTCTTACTAAGTGTCCTTCGCCTACCTCTCTATGGGGTAGGGATGTACTATCCGTTATCCTTACCAAAAAGGTAAGGACTCACGGAATACTTTTAAGCTTTTGCTTCTACGGGATTTTATCCCTCCACAAAGGTAAAGCAAAATTTAAGAAAGTAAGTAATACAATATGGTCTTTGAAAAGACCATTGTTAACATTCTATTACATTTTTAATTAATTTCAAGAGGAGGTTTCTTATGCAGAGGATCGTCATAAAAAGGGACGGTACAGAAGAAAAATTCCAGATGAAAAAGCTTATAAATGCTATATTTGCTCTTTTAGAAGGAATGGATATACCAGATGACTATGAGATTGTTTTCAGAATAGCAAAAGAGCTTGATTTAAAGATACCTGAAAGAGTAACAACTCAAGAGCTTGATACACTTGTCTTAAAAGCTATTGAACAGCTAATTCCAAAACATTACATATACGATACCCTTGCAGCAAGACAGCTCCTAAAACTTATAAACAGAGAGATAGATAAAAGATTTAAATCTTTTAAGGAAGCGATAGAGTTTGGTATAAAAGAAGGTCTTTATAAAGAAGAGCTGTTAAACTTTGATATAGATAAGCTTGAAGAAGCTATTGTTTACCAGAGGGATAGAAACCTTGATTACTTTGGTTTAACAACTCTTAAAGACAGGTATTTTACAAGGGACAGAGAAGGGAACATTATTGAAAAGCCCCAGTGGTTCTTTATGAGAGTTGCTATGGGAATTGGAAACAATGAAGATGAAGTTATAAAAATCTACGACAAGATATCAAAACTTGAGTACCTCCACTCCACACCAACCCTTTACAACTCAGGAACTTCCACAAATCAGTACAGTTCGTGTTACGTAAACGTAATTAGTGATTCTCTTGAGTCAATAATGGATAAAGCGAAAGAAACCGCATTCCTTGCAAAATATGCCGGTGGTGTTGGAACTGATATAACAAGATTAAGAGCTACAGGTTCAAAAATTCATTCCCTAAACGCTAAATCTTCAGGTCCAATTCCGTTTATAAAAATCTTTGATACCATCGTAAACGCTATACAGCAAGGTGGTAGAAGAAGAAGTTCTCA
>JALWKR010000205.1 GCA_027081375.1 Persephonella sp. | reverse complement strand
ATACTGAAAGTTTTTGAGTTAATAAGAGATTATCCACCATCAAAAGATGTAAAGTATGTAGAAGTTGTTCTAAAATCGGCTTATTTCCCTGTTGTTTCCTATAAAGAAAGTATAAAAAGAATAATGAGGGAGCCTCTGGATTTTTCATTTTTAGATGAGAAAAACTTTTCTCTTGGAGGTATAACATATCCTCCTGAAAGGGTGTATCCTATTTATACTAAAAGATTTAAATGGGGATATAACCTAAAACTAGATACTAAACTTGCAGATAAAACAGGTTATTTTGCTTACAAGTGGAAGATTTTAGTAGGTTCTGCTTTTTATATTTCAAAGACTCTTGAAGCTGTTGGTTCTTTAAGTATTCCTCTTTATAAGAATATAACTTTAAAATCTAAACCTTATGAAAAAATCCCTGTTAGAAGTGATTTTATATACTACTTTAACAATATGAACCCATATCTTGACACACTAAAACTTGTTTATTTTGATTCTTTTACAAAAAATCAGTTTTTAAATGTTCAGGCAGGTCTTTTAGAACCAATGTTTGCAGGATTAGGTGCAGATGCTTTTTATGTGTTCAAAAATGGTATATTTGCTTTAGGAGCTGGATTTGATATTGTAAAAAAGAGGGATCCTAAATCTACATTTGATTTTGTATATAAAGACAAAACCTTTAAAGATGCATTTATAGATTTTTACCTTTATATCCCATGGTTTAATGTAAAAACTGTAACTACTTTTGCTAGATTTCTAGGTGGAGATAAGGGAGTTAGATTTACATTTAGTAGAAGCTGGAAAGGTTTTGAGCTAGGAGCGTGGTATACATATTCAGATTCAAAAGGTTTTAAAAATGTATGGAACAAAGGTCATAAAGACTATGGATTTTTTATAGGAATACCATTTAGAATGTTTGAGATTAAAGATACCCCAAGAAGAGGTATTCTTGCTTTATCCCTATTTAACAGAGATATAGGACAGCTTGTTGAAAGAGGAACGTCAATAGATAGGGTTTACAGATACACTCCTGCATATATTATGAATAATCTTTATTAAAATTTGAGGTATAAAAATGGAAGAACAAATTAAACAGTTGCAAAAGGAACTTGAAGATATTAAAGCTGAGCTAAAAGCTATAAGAGATGAAGCTTTAAAAATTGAACATTTAGAGGAGTACTCTCAGGCATCAAATTTTCCAACTCTTATAGCGATAATACTGCTTCAGCTCTTTACTATTTTCTTGCTAGGGTGGATTATCTTCAAAGGTGGAATAGGTATTTAACGGTTAAATATATCTTTACTAAGCAAAGCGTCTGTGTTGTCAACAAGGCGCTTTGCCTCTTCAAAAGATATTTCCTTAAAGCAGTTAAATATTTTCTCTTTATTTTCTGTAATAAGATCGTACTTTAGCTCAAGTATTATTCTGTCAATTAGTATGGCTTTTATTTTGGCAATTTTTATGAGGCTAAATTTTTTATCTATATCCTCCAAAGAGTACAATGTAAAAACAGAATCCTTTTCAAACTCTTCGCATGTAGATATGTAAAACTTACCTTTTTTCATTTATCCTTCTCCAGAAGTCAAAATCTAAATCAAAAGGAAGACTAAACATAATTTGGGCCTCTTCTGTGTTATTTTCGTACCATCTAAAAAATAGTGAAGTTTTTTCTGTTAGGTGAACACCTAGTTCATACCACCCAAAGATATTTAGACCCTCCACTTCTCTTATAGGCTTTGATAAAGCAATATAAAATCTTCTTGATAGATTTTTTCTAGCATATATAGATGCTGTAATTCCATATAAAGGATCATAACTTGGAGTTATAGAGATAGTAAATCCTGTGTTGAATAATCCTTCATCCTCTTCAGAACCAAATGGTAAAAATGCATATATAACTTTACCCAATGTAGAGAATAAAGGCAGAGACTCTAATGTGGAAGGGGTATCCTTTAAAAGTAATATAGATAGAATTTCGTTTTTAGATTTAGGAGGAACAGAGCTAAAAGAAAGATTAGGATTTTTAAGATTTCCGTTTATGTTTATGTAGATAAATGTATTTGTTATAACTGTAGAAACTCTAGCAGATATATAAGCCTCATTATTTATTATTTTTATTTTTGCATAATCAATATTGTATTTGATTTTCATAAACTTTATCTTTCCATAGACAATATTAATACTTCCATTTACTACAGGTTTTTTTGCTGTTCCTTTTACTGTTAAATCAACTTCTGCATATGCATTTCCTAAACTGCCGTATAGATAAACTGGAGTAAAGGTTTTAATAGTTAAGTCAAGCTTTATTTTTTCTAGATTTTCATTTTCTTTCTGATTAGGAGTTTTTGGCGACTTTTTAGAGAACTGATTTGCCAAATCCTTTTCTATCCTGACTCTTCCTGTTAAATCAATTTTTCCTTTTATTATCTGTTCTTTTTTCTTTGTGCTGTATGTTTTTATGTCTGTGTTGACATTTCCTTCAAAAATTCCTGGGTACCTAACAGGTATAAGTTTTCCTTTAAGTAAGAATCTATTTTTTAATGAAGCTATATTTAAAGAACCCTTTATACTTATATTACTTTCTCCTGAGATTGAAGAGCTAGATTTTCCAAATATTTCTACATTTAAAACACCATCTTTTAATAAAGCTGTAAATTTGGAAAATTTTGTAAAACCTCTAAGATAGGAGCTTCTTAATTTAAGATTGTTAGAGTAAGCCCTTATATAAGTATTCTTTATTAAATTTGTTAACCTTCCTTTTGATTCTATCTTGTAGTTTAAATAGCCATCTATGGAACCAAACAGTATAAATTGAGATAAAAGCTGATGTTTTATTTTTCCCTGAGATTCCAGTATTAGATATGCATCAGGGATGCTGTAGCTAAAAGTTTTTATTTTTCCTTCTATATCCCCTGAAAATTCAAGATTTTCCATTGTAATCTTGGAGTTTTTTAGAATTACCTTAATAGGTTTTGTTTTAAAAATCTCTATATTGTTTTGTCTGACAAGTATATAGTTTATCTCTACTTTACCCTGAGGGTTCTTTTTTAAAAGTATCTCACCTTTTGATTTTTTTGCTAAAAATTCAATATTTTTGATAAAAAAGTTTAGAGTATCTGTTTTAAAAGAAAAAACAGGAACTTTTTTTGTTATATTTAAGGTATAGTTAAG
>JALWKR010000204.1 GCA_027081375.1 Persephonella sp. | reverse complement strand
ATATGAATGCTCTCTCAACATCTATATTAGGAAATACAGAGTTAGGAGTAAGAATAAATGCTATTGTTATAGGATTTCTAATTGGTGTTTTAACGTATTTTTTTGTATTAGATATTTTTAAAGATTTTTTTGATAAAAGAAAAGATTTAGAGATTTTTGCATTTTTTACTTCTGTTTTTATATCTGCTGTTCCTGCTTATGAAATAGCTTCCATCCTTTTTTTAACTGATACACCTCTTGCATTATTTTGGGTTTTAACACTTTTATTTTTATGGAAATCTGTTAAAGAGAATAAGCCTGTTTACTGGATTTTATCTGGTATTTTTGCTGGATTAGGATTTTTATCCAAGTACTCCATGGTTTTTGTTTTACCACCTTTTCTTATATTTCTATATTTTCATAAAAGAGAAGTTTTTAAAAATAAGTGGTTCTACATTTCTATTTTAGTAGCCTCAATCTTTACTCTTCCTGTTATTCTATGGAATATTCAACATGATTTTGTTTCTTTTAAACATGTTTCTTCTTTGGAAGGAGCTAATGTAAAAGAGATTTCCTTTTCAAAATCTTTGCAGTATTTAGGAGACTACATACTTGGGCAGATTGGTATAAACTCTGTTTTCTTCTTTCCATTTTTTGCTTATGCTCTTTATAGAGGTTTTAGGGAAAGAAAAAAAGAAGAGATATTTTTCCAATGGATATTTCCTGTTTTTGTTTTTCTGTTTTTCCTCTATGTAGCTTTTAAAAAGAGAGTTGAGGCTAACTGGCCTGCTTTTGCTTACTTTAGTCTTTATACTTTAGCAGTTTTTTATGTTTTCCTAAAAAAATGGTATAAATCCTTTATAACAGCTATATTTTTGTCAGCTATCTCTATTATTGTTCTTTTTTATACTCCAATCTTAGATAAAGTAGGTTTAGGATGGATTTTACCTCCTGAAAAAGATCCAACAAAAAGGCTTGTTGGATGGAAAGGATTAGGGGAAACAGTTACACAGATAGTAGAAAAACTTGATAAACCTTACATCATTTTTAGTGATACGTATCATATAGCCTCAGAGCTTGCCTTTTATGTAAAAGGACATCCTAGGACATACTGCATAAATTTAGGAAGGAGAAAAAATCAATTTGACCTTTGGGAAAGTATAAATATTCATAAAGGTAAAGATGTGTATGGAGTTTATGTAACACGTAGGTCAACCCTTCCTAAGGAGGTAAAAGAAGGGTTTAAGGTTTTTATAAAAAAACAGATGTATCCAGTGGTGTATAGAGGAAAAGTTGTGTATAAAATCTATATATATCTTTTAAAAGATTTCAAAGGAATAAAGGATAAAAATGTTCAAAGGTATTAGAATTTTTTTTCTTTTTATTTTTATTCTTATTCCTCTGATTTCTTACGGTGAAACCTTAAGAATTGTATCTAACTATCCCCTTCCTAAAAATAATCTTCAGGAGATATACAAAAATACGAAAGATATAGGTTATATAATCTCTCTTTTAGAAAAAACAGAAGATTTTGAAAAGATAACATATGAGGATGGTATTCTGTATCTAGAAAGGAAACCTATCGCAAAGAAAATCTATATTAGAGGAAACAAATCCTTTTGGAGAAGAGAGATATTAGCTGTAACAGGTCTTTTAGAAGGTCAATCTTTTGAAAAACAGTCTATTTTTAATATCTCTAGAAGATTAAAACAGTTTTATATGGATAAGGGGTACCCTTTTGCTGACATTAGTATTGATGCATACATAAATAAATATGGAGAAGCAGTTATACATATAAATATAAAAGAGGGAAAAAGAGTAAAAATAAAAAAAATAAATATATACTCTGATACTGTGGTACCTGAAAGTTTAAAAAGAGAGATTATAAAATCTATACTTACAAAAAAAAGTAGATATTCATTTCTTAAAATTTTTAATATTTTATATAAAAGAGATTACTTTAGTTTTATAAAACTACAAGATAAACTGGAAGAAACATCACAGCTTCTTAGAGAAAAAGGTTTTTACGATAATTTTCTATCTTTTTATTCCATAGAAAAATATAAAAAAGATAGCATAATAGTTAATATATTCCTAAGTTTAGGCTTTAAATACTCTATTATTTTTAAAGGAAACAAATCATTTTCAGAAAAACAGCTAAAAAAACTTCTAACATTTAAGGAAGGAGTAAACTTCTACCAGATAAATAAGTCTGTGGAAAACATACAAAATTTTTATAAAAACCATGGCTTTTTAGATATAAAAGTTATCCCTGAGTATAAAGAAAATTTTGAAGAAAATAAAGTGCTTATTACTTTCAATGTAAAAGAAGGAAATGTGTATAAAATTTCTAAAATATTTGTAGATGCAGATAACAAATCTATAAAGGCAAAACTTCTTTCTTTTTTAGGAAAACCCTATAGTAGAGAAGAAATAGAAAAGGTAATCAAGGATTATCTTTTTGATTCATATGAAAAAGGTTATCTATCCTTTAGCTACAATATAGAGGAAAAAATAGACAGAGAAAAAAAGCTAGTTTCCCTTTTAATAAAAGTAAAAAAAGGTAAAAAATTTATTCTGAAAGAGATAAAAATAACAGGTGGTAATTATCCCTTAGATATTAAACTTCCAACAATTTATAACCCAAGAGAGATACTTTCCCTTTTAGAAAAAATAAGAAAGTATTTTAAAGACAAAGGCTATCTTGATGCTAAAGTATTTCTTGATGCTAAATTTGTTGAAAAGGAAAATATTTATGTTTTTTTAACTATAGATATAAAAAAATATGAAAGATATAAACAAGGATCAACATTTATATACGGCACATGGCATCTTTATCCAAAGGTTATCCAGTGGAATATTTCAAAAGAAAAATATTTTTCTAAAGATGAGTTTGATTCAGAGCTAGATTACTTTTATTCATTATATCTGTTTGATACTGTTAATCCGTATATTATTGAGGATAAAAAAGATAAAAAAGTAGACAAAGAATATATCTTTAAAGAAGATAAAAGAGGTATTTTTCAAGGTTCAATAGGGTATAACTCTGAGCAAAAGTTTAAGCTAGCTTTGCAAGGATCTTTAAAAAATCTTTTTAATTATGGATTTGAGTTTTACGGTTATATTGAAACCTCAAATTTAGGACAGACATATCAACTTTCTGTTGTAAATAAGTTTGTTCCCTTTAGAAATACTGTT
>JALWKR010000203.1 GCA_027081375.1 Persephonella sp. | reverse complement strand
GCAGGAGGAACAACAATAGCTGTTCTTAAAAAGTATGCTGAAGCAGGTGTATTTGATCCAGATGAGATAGTTGTTGCATACATAACAGGAAACGGTTATAAAACAATGGAAGTTTTAGAAGGAAAAGTTAAAAAGCCTATTCATATAAAACCTTCTCTTATAGAGTTTAAAGAGAAAGTTATAGGGGAAACTGTAAATAAATAATCAGGAGGTCAAAATGGCTGTAACTGTTAGAATACCAACAGCGTTAAGAAGAGTTACTCAAGGACAGGGAGAAGTTCAGGTAGAAGCATCTACAATTGGAGAGTTAATAGAAAAGTTAGAACAGGAATTTCCTGGTATAAAAGAAAGACTTGTAGATGAAAATGGGGAAATTAGAAAATTTGTTAACTTTTTTGTTAATGATGAAGATATTAGATTTTTACAGGGAAAGGACACTCCTTTAAAAGACGGAGACGTTGTGGCTATAATACCTGCTATAGCAGGTGGTTTAAAATAAAAAGCAGGCTTTTTGCCTGTCTTTTTTTTAATACAAATAAAAAGCAGGTAAAGAAATGTCTATAAATCTATCTTTAGAAGAGTTTAAAAAACTATCAAAAAATTTTAATGTTGTCCCTGTCTATAAAGAAATTCTTTCAGATATAGATACTCCTTTATCAGTATTTTTAAAACTTTACTCTCCAGAAAGATTTAATTTTCTTTTTGAAAGTGTTGAAAAAGGAGAAAATGTAGGAAGATATTCATTTATAGGCTCTTCTTTACCTGTTTACATAAAAACAAAAAAAGATTTTGTAGAACTGTATGATAACGGAAAAATTAAATGTAAAAAAACTAATGACCCAATAGGAGAACTAAAGGAATATATAAATAAATTTAATCCTGCAAAATTTGAAGATTTACCGCCATTCTGGGGTGGCCTTGTAGGTTATGTATCCTACGATGTCATAAGTTTTTATGAGCCTGTCCCTGATACAAAACCAGATGTACTTCAACTACCAGATATTTATTTTTTCTTAAGTGATGAAGTAGTTGCTTTTGATAATGTAAAAAACAGTATAAAAATAATTGTATCAGCTATTATAGATGAAGAAACACCAGTTGAAGATATATACAGAGAGACAATAAAACGAATAGAAAGAATAGAAAAAAAACTTTGTAATGAAATAAGAATAGATAGACTTTCTTTAAAGAATATAAAAAATGTAAATATTGAAAACTGGAAATCAAACTTTAAAAAGGAAGACTTTTTAAAAGCAGTTGAGAAATGTAAGTATTATATAAAAGAAGGAGATATTATACAGGTTGTTATATCTCAAAGATTTCATAAAAAACTTAAAACAGACCCTATAAATGTGTATCGTTCTGTCAGAGCTATAAATCCTTCCCCTTATCTTTTTTATCTTGATTTAAGGGATATTAAACTTATAGGTTCTTCTCCTGAAATCCTTGTATCAGTAATAAATGGAAAAATCCTAACAAAACCTATAGCAGGGACAAGACCTAGAGGAAAAACTCCTGAGGAAGATAAAGCTTTAAAAGAAAATCTTTTATCTGATGAAAAAGAAAGAGCAGAACATTTAATGCTTGTGGACTTAGCAAGAAATGATGTTGGAAAAGTTGCTAAAGCTGGATCAGTAAAAGTAGATAGATTTATGTATATAGAAAACTACTCCCACGTTATGCATATAGTTTCAGATGTTTCAGGAGAATTAAGAGAAGATATGCACCCTTTAGATGTTCTAAAGTCTGTATTTCCTGTAGGAACTGTTAGTGGTGCTCCTAAGGTGAGAGCTATGCAGATAATAGAAGAGTTAGAACCTGATAAAAGAGGTCCCTATGCTGGAGCAGTTGGATATATATCCTTTGATAAAAATATAGATACTGCTATTGCCATTAGAACGGCAATCGTTCAGAAAGACAATATATATATTCAGGCAGGAGCAGGAATTGTTGCAGACTCAATACCAGAAAAAGAGTATGAAGAAACAGTTAACAAGGCAAAAGCTATGATTAAAGCCGTGGAAATAGCTGAAGAAAATAAAGAAAGTATTTCTTGCTAATTTCAAAAGCTTCACTCCGGATAATAAGTCCGTGAACTACTCCTCAATAAATTGAGGAGCTTGCTCGCTGTGCAAGCTCTCCAACTTCTGAGAAGTTTCCTGCTTCACAGCTGGATGTCTCGTAGACTGCCCATTATTGGACATTCCGCCGACAGAGCCAGCTCCACAATCCCTCTGGGATTGAGCCTGCACCTTCTGGTGCAGAGCACAGGCTTGAGCTTGGGTAGTTCCTACCCTACCGCTCGTCAGGTGAGCGACCCCTATCTGGTATAGATTTTTACTTGCATTCTCGTCTCTATCGTGCTGTGTCTTACATACGGGACATTGCCATTTTCTTACTGATAGTGTAAGCTGGTCGTTTTTGTATCCGCATACATTACAGATCTTACTGCTTGCATAAAATCTGTCTGCTTTGATTATCTGTCTTCCATACCATTTTGATTTGTATTCAAGCATCCTCATAAACTCATACCAGCTTACGTCTGCTATCTGTTTCGATAGCTTTTGGTTTCGTATCATTCCCTTTATGTTTAGACTTTCTACCACAATAGCATCATACTGCTTGGTTATCGCAGTTGATACCTTGTGGAGAAAGTCTTTCCTCTGGTTCACTATTTTCTGGTGTTGTTTTGCTACTTTTTGTCTCGCTTTCTCCCAGTTCTTACTTCCTTTTTGTTTCCTTGACAACTGTCTTTGGAGTTTTATTAGCCTTCTTTCTGATTTTTGAAGGTATTTTGGGTTTTCTATGTGATGGGTGTTTTCTCCATCATAGATTATTGCAAATTCCTTTATACCGATATCTATTCCTGCTGTCTTGTTTGTTGGTTTTAGTGGCTGTATTTCTCTTTTAGTTAACACATTGAGATAGTATCTACCGTCTGGTGTTTTGGTTATGCTTATGCTTCTTATTTCTCCCTTTATATCCCTATGCATTTTTATAGGAATTGGTGTTTTTAGTTTTGGTATTTTTAGTTGTCCTCTTTTCTTGCTTACTCTTTCTATTGAAAAATGTTGTGGTATGTGAACTGTTTGTTTTGATTTTTTCTTTTTGAATTTCGGAAAGCCTGCTTCTCCTTTGAAAAAGCTTTTATATGCTCTATCAAGGTTCTTTACACTTTCTTGTAGACT
>JALWKR010000202.1 GCA_027081375.1 Persephonella sp. | reverse complement strand
TCTAATGCCATAGGACAGTTTTTAATACACTCTTTACATGTTCCACAATCTGCAAGGTCAAATTTAGGATCCATAGTTGGTTTAAATTTGTGGTGGTAAGGAGTAATTTTTTGATATATACCTGTTGGACAGAATGTTCTACACCATCTTTTTCCAATAAATACTTCAAAATATATAATACCTAAAGCCCCTAAGAAAGAACCCCACATCCATAGAAAAGAAGGATTTGTTTTGTAAACAAAAACTCTAAGGTCTGTAACCCAGTTAAAGAACAAGAGAGTAAATAAAACTGCAACAACAAGAGCTATAAAGTAGTATAAAAGTTTACTTCCTGCAGATGCATTAGGGTTTAAAAATTTCCTTCTAAGTTTTTCAGTTATCTCAGCAACCCAACCTCCAGGACATATCCATCCACAGAAAACTCTACCGTTAACAAGGTTCATAACAATAACAAGAATAGCAAAAAAACCTGCAGCAAAAATAACAGGACCTAATCCATCTTGCAGAGAAACTCTTTCTCCAAATATCCACGACTCGTTATGGGCTATATCTATCTTTGCTATCTTAAACGTAGGGATAATAATCAATGCTAGAACAACAGAAATATAAGCTATATTTCTAAGTAGTGTGAATTTATGTGTCTCCCAATATGAAGGCTGGGGACAAGCCTGTGCTGCTTGAGATTGGCTTATAGACATTTTTTATACCTCCACTTTATTAAGTCTATATATAATTTTCAAGATATTATAATATAGTATAATAAATATTGTTAGTTTTTGCTAACCTTCAATAGAAAAATAAAGAGAGGTATGGAGAATGAAGAGGATCCTTAGTTTCTTCTGGATTTTTTTAGTTGCACTGATTTTAGTATCCTGTGAAGGTAAAGGAAAGATAGTTATTAAAGAACCACCAAACGCAGAAGTTTATGTAAATGGAAAGTTAGTTGGGAAAACACCTATTGTTCTTGAGTTAAAAGAGGCAAAATATGATATTGCTGTTGCAACTTCTCCATGGGATATAGATATAAAAAAAGGAGTTCAGGTATATTTTGATAAAACTATAGAACTAAAATTTCATCCAATTCCTAGAGGTCTTTTAGTAGCTGACACAAAACCTCAAGGAGCACAGGTATTAGAAGGCAAAGACTTAATAGGAATAACTCCCTTAAAAGAAAAAATACCTGTAGGAAAACATGAACTTATTTTTAAACTTGGAGATGTAGGAACAACAAGGGTTTTAAATATAGAGTATGGAAAAACAACTAAGATTTTTGTCAACTTAGAAAAGGCTGTTGTTCATTTCTACGCAAGACCTTCAGATGCTGTTTTAATTGTAGATGGAAAAGAAGTTGGAAAACTTCCTACTACACTAGAATTAGATCAGGGAATTCATAAAGTAACTGTTAAGAAAGGGATATACGAGGATACTTTTGACTTAAAAGTTAAGAAAGGTGATGAGATAAAAGTTACATACATCCTTGAACCTGTTCAACTACCACCTGTTCAAGCATATGGACCTTTAAGCTTTACACCTGACCATAAATATTTAGTTTCTATGGGTAAAGCTGGAATTTACTTCTGGGATCTTAAAAAATTCAAACCTCAAATTTCCCTATATGATCCTAAGGATGTAAGAAACTTTGATAAGTTTATAAACTACGGAATATCTCAAAACGGTGAATATGTAGCTGGTATAAAACCAATTAGAAAACTTGCCTATGCTTTAGAAGATAAAACTAAAAAGTATGACAAAATTCTAGTATGGGATATGAAAACAACTTTCCCAGTTCTTTCTAAAATGTATCCAATGGAATCTATGGCTGTAGCTTTCAGCAAAGACATTTCTAAAATTTACTACATAACAAAAGATGGAAAAGTAAAAATAGCTGATTTCAAAACAGGAAACATAAAGGAAGAAAAAGATTTAGGTCATAAACCAACTTATGTAAGATACAGAGATGGTCTTCTTTATGTAGCTACTAATGATGGCTTTATAATCATTTACGATACATCTTCTAATGCTGTAAAAGAAAGCAAAAAAGTTCACAGCAGCAAGATAAACACTGTTGAAGTGTCAAAAGACGGTAAATACATTATTACCGCTTCTCAAGATAAAACAGTTAAAGTTTTTGATAACCAGTTAAACAAAGTTAAAGAGTTTTCTTTTGAAAAAGAAGCATTATCAGCAAATATATCTCCTAACAATGAAAAGATAGCTATAGGATTATCAGATAATTCTGCTAAAGCTGTAGGTTTTTCTAGTGGAAAGGTTTTATATGAAATTAAAAATCTAAGAGCTCCAGCTAAATTCGTAGTATTTGCCAATGAAGAAGTTCTTATAACAGCTTCAGATATAAACAATCCTGTAGTTAATATATGGAAAAACGGACATCTCCTTAAAAAATGGATACAGACAATTGAATAATTCTTAAGGACAGGAAATTTCCTGTCCCCTTTCTTTTATTTTCAAACATCATAAATTGATATATTCTAATTTATCTAAAAACTTTAATCCCAAGAGGTGCTGATTTTATGTGTGGTGTATTTGGAGTATTTAATAACACGTCTGCTTCTCATATGACTTTTTTAGGGCTTCATGCTCTTCAGCATAGAGGACAGGAATCTGCAGGAATAGCTGTTTCAGATGGTTATGATATAAATTTAAAACTTGGAGAAGGTCTTGTTACTAAAGTCTTTAAAGAGGAAGACCTTAATGAGCTAAAAGGTGATATAGCAATAGGTCATGTTAGATATTCTACTGCAGGAGGTTCAGACCCTAAAAATATACAGCCCCTATTTGCTCATTTTTACGGCGGTTCCTTTGCTATAGCTCACAACGGTAATCTAACTAATGCAACTGAGATAAGAGAGCAGTTAGAAAGAGAAGGAGCTATATTTAGATCAACTGCAGATACAGAGGTATTTATCCACTTAATAGCAAAAGAGAAAGAACCTCCTCCGTCTCACATAATGCTTCACAAAAATGATAGAGATTTTCTACCCCTTGTGTTTGGAGCTATGAAAAAGGTAAAGGGAGCTTACTCTTTAGTTATTCTTAGGGAAAAACAGCTTATAGCTGTAAGGGATCCCTTTGGTTTTAGACCTTTAGTTTTAGGAAAAAATAGAACTGGAAGTTTTTTTGTTGCTTCAGAAACATGTGCTTTAGATATTGTAGATGCTGAATATCTTAGAGATATAAAACCTGGGGAAGTTCTTGTTATTGATGATGCAGGAATGAGGTCTTATTTCCCTTTAAGTTATCCTGAAGAACCTAGAAAGTGTATATTTGAGTTTGTTTATTTTGCAAGACCAGATAGCCTAATATTTCAGGATTGGGTTTATGAAATAAGAAAAGAGATGGGAAGAACCCTTGCTAAAGAGTATAAAATTGATGCTGATTGTGTAGTTCCTGTTTTAGATTCAGGACTACTTGCAGCAAAGGGATACTCAGAAGCAAGTGGAATACCTTTAGAGTTAGGTCTTATTAGAAATCACTATGTAGGAAGAAGTTTTATACAGCCTAAGCAGGAGATAAGAGATTTAAGTGTAAGATTAAAGTTAAATCCTGTAAGACAGGTTGTTGAAGGAAAGAGAATAGTTGTGATAGATGACTCTCTTGTTAGGGGAACAACAAGTAAAAAGATTGTGAATATGCTTAGAAAGGCAGGAGCAAAAGAGATACATTTTCTATTAAGCTCTCCACCTGTGATAAGCCCTTGCTACTACGGCATTGATACTCCAACAAAGGAAGAACTTATTGCAGCTAACAAAACTATAGAAGAGATCAGGGATTACATCGGTGCAGATTCCCTTTACTATCTTTCTCTTGAGGGAATGATTCAGGCAGCAAATAAACATAGACAGAAAGGCTTCTGTACCGCATGTTTTACTGGAGACTATCCTGTATTATAAGAGGTGATTAAGATGTCAGAAAATAGAATAAATGAACTTAAGAAAGCTTTAGAAAAAAATCCTGATAATCCTTTAGGACTTTACGGTCTTGCTGTGGAACTTTTTAAAGCTAAAAGGTATGATGAAGCTCTTTTATATCTAGAAAAATATCTTTCTTTACATGAAGATGAAGGTGCAGCTTATCGTCTTCTTGCCCAGTGTTATGTGAACATTGGAGATATTGAAAAAGCTATAGAAAGTTATGAAAAGGGAATAAGACAGGCTAAAAAGTTTAACCATCAATCTATGGTTGATGAGTTCACTCAGGAAATAGAGATGTTAAAAAATATGCTTTAGGGTAAAGATTGAAAAGGGTTCTTATCATTAGATTTTCCTCTCTAGGAGATGTTATTTTAGCTTCTTCTGTAATAGAGCCCCTTTATGAAAGGGGTTTCTCTATAGATTTTTTAACATTTAAACCTTTTAATGAGCTTTTTTTAGAGGACTACAGGCTAAACACTGTTTTATCTGTTGAAAAAGAAAATCTTAAGTCATTAAAAGATATTAAAAAATTTTCAGAAAGTTTAAAAAGATATGACTATATTCTAGATTTACATAACAATCTAAGAACCTATTTACTTTCTTTTTTTTCAGGAAAAAAGTTTATTAGATACAACAAAAAATCGTTAAAAAGAAGATTACTAACTACATCTTTTGGAAAAAAGTTTATATCTTTAGAAGATTTTAATGTTTTAAAAGCCTATCAGGAAACATTGAAATATCTAAGTATAGAAAACTCAAAGATATACAAGCCTAAAATAGTTTTGAAGAATAATGAGATAATATCTGTAAAAAGAAAACTTCCTGAAAATTTTATAGCCATTGGAACAGGGGCAAGATATAAAAATAAAATTTACCCTTTTTACCCTGAAGTTGCAGAGATTTTATTAAAAAAAGGTTTTAATGTTGTGCTTATTGGTTCAAAAGAGGATAAAAGGTTAGATAACAAGAACTACCCAAAAGAAGTGATTGATTTAAGGGGATTATTATCTTTAAGAGAAAGTATTGCTACATTAAAAAATGCTGTTTTAACAATAAGCAATGACAGTGCAGTGGCTCATATGTCTAGAGCTGTATCCACACCTGTTTTAATGATATATGGAGCAACCCATCCGTCTTTTGGTTTTGCACCTTTAAAAGATGAAGGAAGTTATATATTTGCAAATCTAAAATGTCAGCCCTGTGACCTTCACGGCAAAAAAAAGTGCATATATGATAAACCAGAGTGCCTTTATTCTATATCTCCTGAAGCTGCTGTAAAAAAAGCTGTGGAGCTTATTCCCTGATGGAATACAAGTTTTTAGCTTCGTATATTCTTGTTCTTATAGCTCTTGTTTATTCTTACAAAGAAAAACTTGGAGTTGAAAAAGAGCTTCTGTGGAACTCAATAAGAGCTTTAGTTCAGCTTTTGGTTCTTGGTTATATTCTTGTTTATGTTTTTAAACTGAAAAATCCTGTATATCTATTTTTAGTTCTTATTGTAATGGTTTTGTTTGCAAGTTACACAGCTCAAAAAAGAGTAAAGCTTGCAGATAAAGGATTTTTAACAGCTTTTCTTTCAATCTTTTTCTCTTCTTTTATAGTTTTATTCTCTCTTATTTTAATTGGAGTTATTTCTTTCAAACCAAATGAGATTATTCCTGTTGGTGGAATGATAATTGGAAATTCTTTAAATATTTACTCTCTAACTGTTGATAGACTTAAGGGAGAGGTTGAAAACAGTATAGATATTATTGAAAATATGATTGCTCTAGGAGCAACATTAAAGCAGGCTTTTCATTTTATAGTTAAAAAGGCAATAAAAGCTGCTTTAATACCAACTATAAACTCTCTACAGACAGTAGGAATTATACATATTCCTGGTATAACAACAGGAATGCTGCTGGCAGGTGCCGAGCCTTTAAAAGCTGTCTCTTATCAGCTTGTTATTATGTATATGATGGTAGCAGTAGCACTTTTTACAGGAATATTTACTGTAAACTTCTCTTACAAAAAAATAATTCCAACAGTCTTCTCTACAAAAAATCTGTAATTCCTTTTTACTATTTTTATAGTTTTTTTAAACTTTTGTAAAAAAATTTAACTGTAAAATTTTCCTTAAAAATAAAACTTTCATATTTTTCAATTATTTAACAAATGGCACCTTAATTGATATTTAGGTTATCAAAATAAATAATATTCAGGAGACCGGCGCCATGAGAAAAAAAGCAGTTGCACTATTAGGTTTAGCTCTACTTAGTAGAGCTTTTGCTTCAGATTTATATGTTTCCCAAACTGGTTCTGGAGATTGTAGTCAAAATAATCCCTGTGATTTACAAACAGCTTTAAATCAGGCAGCAGCTACTCTAGATAATGACACTGTACATATAGCATCAGGAATTTACACAGTTAACTCTCTATCTTACAAACCAACAATTTCTGCAGGAAACATATCGATTATAGGGGAAGGGAATGTTGTTCTAGATGCTAACTCTCAAGGTAGAGTTCTAGAAATAGATACCTCTGGAGCAAATGATGATGGTCTAGAGATTTTAGTTGAAAATATAACCTTCAGAAACGGACTAGTTAGCGGTGGAAATGCCAAAGGAGGAGGTTTAAAAATAAAAACTAGATATGCAAATATAACAGTAAAAAACTGCTCTTTTGAAAATAACACAGTAACTCAGGATGCTGACGGAGCAGGACTTTATGTTTCCACAGAAACAGGAAATATAAATCTAGAACATTCTACATTCAAAAATAATAACTCTGACGACTACAGTGGAGGTTTTGATTTAACTTCAAATGAAGGAAGAATTATTGTTTCACATAACACAGTTATAAATAATAGTGGTGGATATGGAGGTGGTGGATCTGTAGAAACTTCAATAGGAAGAATTGATATTTTAAACAATATATTTGCGAAAAATAGAGCAACTGCCCTTGGAAACGGAAGAGGAGGAGGATTACTTATAAATCTAAATGCAGGAGAAACTTATATAATCAACAATACTATTACCAAAAATAGTTCCTCAGCTTACGGCGGGGGAATTCATATAAAAGCTTTTGATAATAATGGAAAAATCTATCTTTACAATAATATTGCTTACTTTAACTCAGCTGATAAAAACGGAGATGATATATACATTGAAGCAGAGAAAAGTGATACAGAAAAATATACACCTACTATAAATATAGAAAACAATGATTATCACTACATATACATAGAAAATGAAACAGCAATAACATCTGAAAATAAACTAAAAGAACAGAATAACCTGTCTGTTGATCCTGCTTTTGTAGATATAGAAAGTGGAGATTACCATTTATCTCAAAACTCACCTGTTATAGATAAAGGAGACAGTAGTCCTATTCTGCCAATTCCAGAAACAGATATTGACGGAGAATCTAGACTTCAAGGAAATGGGGTGGATATAGGGGCAGATGAGGTACCTATAACAGATAGTAGCGATCAAAACAATCAGGGAGAGCAGGACAATGATATAACAGATAACAATAGCCAAGATAATAAAGCTTCTAACAATAATACCTCCGGTGGTGGAGGTGGAGGTTGTTCCCTCACTCCCTCTACTTCACCTGCCAATGCCCTCCTTTATCTGGCACTACCTATGGTGCTGTTTCTTAGGAGACTGCTCAGAAGATAAGGGGAAGTTTTCACTTCCCCTTCCTTTTTCTTTTGTTTTTCATATTCGTTGTTCTAAAATTGTATAGCTAAAATCAATAAATATAAGGTAAGTGGATGCCTCTCTATATAAGAATAGCAATAAGATATCTCTTTTCTTTAAAGTCAAAGATACTTTCTTTTATGACTGTTATCTCTATAGTTGGAATAACTGTTGGAGTAGCTGCTCTTTTAATCACCTTAGCTGTTATGAGTGGTTTTTTATGGGGAATAAAAGAAAAACTTTTAGAAACAACTCCTCAAGTTGTTATTTTTAAAATAACAGGAAAGTTTAACGAGTATAAAGATTTTGGAGATATTTTCTCTGATATTCCAGAGATAGTTGATTGGGAACCTTTTGTATACTCTCAGGCACTAGCATCTAAAGAAAAAACAGTTCAGGCTGTAACAGTCCGAGGATTTATTCCTGAAAAAGATAAAGATATAATGGGATTGGATAAAAAAATAATTGTTGGAAAATATGATCTTTCAGATGAAAACAAGGTAATTATTGGAAAAGATTTAGCTTTTGCTTTAGATGTTTCTGTAGGAGATACTATAAACATAATGTCTCCTTTTGGAAGAAAAACTCCCCTTGGTTTTTTACCTAAAATTAAAAAGGTAAAAGTTGCTGGTATTTTATATTTTGGAGTTTTTGAGTATGATTCAACTTTTGTTGGGATGAATTTAAAAGCTGCTCAAAAGTTTTTTGATTTAGGTGATAGTGTTACAGGAATACAGATAAAGATAAAAGACCCTTATCTAGCTGATACAGTTAAGAAAAAAATTCAGAAAAAACTTTCATATCCTTATGTAGTTAGAACATGGATGGATATGAACAAAAGTCTTTTTCAGGCTTTAGAGCTTGAGAAATTTGCAATGTTTCTTGTTTTAGCTCTTATTGTTTTAGTAGCATCTTTTAATGTTTCTTCCCTTCTAATAACAAAAGCAAGAGAAAAGAGAAAAGATATAGCAATACTAAAAACAATAGGTGCAGATAACTCCTTTATTCAGAAAGTATTTTTATGGCAGGGTCTTATAATAGGGATAATTGGAACATCTTTAGGTCTTATAATAGGTTTATCTGCTATCTACATTGCAGATACGTATCACCTTGTAAAACTTAATCCTGAAGTATATATGATTAGTTACTTACCTTTAAAAATTGGCACGCTGGATATACTTTCTGTTGCTACAGCATCAATGATTATTTGCTTTATATCGTCTATTATTCCTGCAAGAATGTCATCAAAAGAAGTTCCAGCAGAAGTTTTAAGATATGAATAATTGTTAAGAGCCTAGAGTGGAATATCTTTTTAGCAGAATAAATAAAAAGAGGCAAAGAATGAACTTAATAACAAAAATCTGGATAACACTGCTTATTGCTGTTGTTTTGGTGATTTCAATCTTTGTATCATTTTTCTTGTTTTTAGGAATACTGTTTGTAGCTCTTTTAACAGTGCCTTATATGTGGTATCTGCAGTGGAAAGCTAAGAAAGAGCTTGAAAAGATGAATATTGAGTATGAAATAATAGAAATAAAAGAGATAGAGGAAGGAAAAAGGAAAAAAGATGAATATTGCTGAGGATCTTTTAACATCAGTTTTATTAAAACTTGATAAATTTTTAGATGAGAAAATAGAGAGAAAAGATAAGGTAGATTTTGAAAAAGATATAGCTTTTCTTTATGAAAACAGCTTCTTAAAACCTGTAAAAAATCCTACGTTACCAGATATAGATAATCTCCTTGGAATAGAAGAGCAAAAAAAACAGGTTCTCTACAACACAGAAAAGTTTGTAAAAAGAAAACCTGCAAATAATGTGCTTCTTTGGGGAGAAAGGGGAACAGGAAAAAGCTCCTTAGTAAAAGGAGTTTTGAAAATCTTTGCAGATGAAGGACTAAGAATGATCCTTGTTCCTAAAAAAGACATTTTTTCAATCTGGAACCTGTATGATTTAGTTGAGGAAAATCCTGAATACAGATTTATTATTTTTATAGATGACCTTTCTTTTGAAGAAAATCAGCCAGAGTATAAAGAGTTAAAAACAGTTATAGATGGTGGATTAAAAGGAGTTCCAGAAAATCTGCTTTTTTATGTAACATCAAACAGAAAAAATTTAGTCCCAGTGAAGTTTTCAGATAGAGATACTGATGATACAAGAGTATCAGATACTATTGAAGAAAAGTTATCACTTGTAGATAGATTTGGACTTAAACTTGGATTTTTCCATATGAGCCAAAAGACATACCTTGATATTGTTGATATGTATGCTGACATGTTCAATATAAAAATAGAAAAAGAAGAGATCCACAGGAAAGCTCTTCAGTTTTCTCTAAATTATGGAGCTAGAAATGGAAGAGTAGCTCTCCAATTTATAAAAAGTCTTTAACGCTTTTCTATCATAGACACTATTTCCTGAGGCTCTAAAGGAGGATACTTTTCTATCTCTATATTTTCTAACAGATGTTCAGGTTTACTCATTCCTATAAGAGCTGTTCCAACTCCTGGAGTACTTCTTACAAACTGGATTGGAATATGAACAAACTTTTCAACTTTAAATCTTTTTAAAATATCAGGATGAACCTGTCTGATTAATCTTTTTTGCATTAAAGTAGCACTTATGTATGTATAAATGCCTAGCCTTTCTGCTGCCTCTAAAGTAGAAACCTTCTCTCCGTCTATACTCTGGTTTTTTAAGGCAAATACTTCAAGCATTGCTATATTGTATGGAAGCTGAATAAATCTAAAATGGTGGTTTTCTCCTCCAACTTCTTTAGCAATATCAAATATCTCTTTAAGATTTAAATACTGCTGATGGTTCTCAGGAACTCTAAAACCATTCCACGTTGCAAGGCCGTAATATTTAAGTTTCCCTTCTGAAACTTTTCCCTCTAAAAGCCTGAAAACTGTCCATATTTTTTTCTTGAATGTTTCTCTATCAAATTTTAGAAGCTGATCTTCAGGGTTATGTAAAAAGTAAACATCAATATAATCTGTATTTAAATTTTTTAAACTTCTTTCAAAAGCCCAATCTATATACTTAGGAGTTAATATATTTCCTGTATCTGTTATATCCTGTGGGGAAACGATACCAGTTTTTACAAGCTCTTCTCTAAACCAGCTTGTAGCATCTGTTTTAATATCATAGGGAACAGCTATATATCCGCCTTTTGTAGAAACAACAACATCTTTACGGTTTATGTCTTCTAAAACTTTTCCTATAACTTTTTCACTTCTCATATTTCTGTAGTTTATTGCAGTATCAACAACATTGATCCCAAGCTCTACACCTTTTTTTATAGTCTCATAGTATCCTTTGTCTGTTTCCTCATCAGGATTTCCAAGATATGTTCCAATACCAATTTCTGAAAGTTTATAATCTAAAAACTCTTTGTATCTCATTTTTGTCTCCTGTTTTAATTTTTCTCTTAAGATATAACATGAAACTTTTTTCCAAATTTATGATTAACAACAATCCTGTTGAAAAGCTGTGAAATATTGGTAATTATTTATTTAATAAAAGCACTAAATTTAAGGAGTAATTAGAGTGAAAAATAAGTTTAGAGGTACATTACTTGGAGCAGCTGTAGGAGATTCTATGGGAATGTGCGTTGAAGAACTGCCTATAGATGAAGTAGTGCTCCACTACGGGGGAGAGATTAGAGAGCTATGTGACCCACATCCAGCATCACCAGCATCTTTTTTAAAAGCAGGTGAAACATCTAGCGAATTTGAAATTGTAAAGATTGTTGCAGAGAGTTTGGCAGAAAAAGGAAGGTTAGATATTAGAGATATTTTAGAGAGATATATATCTTGGAGTGAAAAAGAAGAGCTTCATAACTACGTTGATCCATCCTTTTTACTAGCTGTAGAAGCTTTAAAAGAAGGTAGAGAAATAGAAAGAGGAGGTTCATCTATAGAAGGAGCTTTACCTGCTATTCCCCTTGGTATGTTTCACTATACTAATCCTCCCCTTGCAGTGGAAGGGGCAAAAGCTGTTGTTATGTTAACCCACAGAAATGAGTTTGTTTTAGATGCAGCTTCAGTTATTGCTGTATCTGTTAGCGAGTGTTTGCAATCAAGATTTTATCTTCAAGATGAATATAAGTATTTTATAGAGCTTTTAAAAACTTTTGTAGAAAAGGAAGAGACTAAATACTATTTAGATAGAGTAAAAGCACTTTTAGATAGAGATGCTTCATATGAAGAAGCAGTTGACGAGCTAGGAAATGGTTCTTTTGCTTTAGAGGCTTTATCACAGGCTTTATTTATATTTTTAAAAACACCTGATAATACTGAAAATGCTATAATACATGCAGTAAATAGTTACGGAAATTATGGTGGAGATACAGATTCTATTGCACTGCTAACAGGGGCTTTTGCAGGAGCCTATAATGGAGAGGAAAGTATTCCTGCAATATGGAAAACAAAATTAAAACAGTACAGAGAGATTATAGAACTAGCAGACAAACTATATAAAGTTGCACTACACTAGGAGGGCTAAAGCCAGATGGCAAAAAAAGGAAGATTACAGGAAAAATTCCTAAACACAATTAGAAAAGAAAAAGTTAGAGTAAATATCTATCTTGTTAATGGTGTAAAACTTGAAGGAAAAATTAGATACTTTGATCCATACACTATTCTTCTTAAAGAAGGTCCTAGACAGATATTAATCTATAAACATGCTATAACTACTGTAATTCCAAAAAGAGAAATAGAATTTGAATTAGAAGAAGAAGAGTAAAGTTTTAGGTTTATAAAGTTTTCTATTTATATTGACATTATGGTTTTATAACTCTATATTAATAATAGTTATTATTAACAATAAGGAGGAAAAAAATGCTAAAGAAGGCCGCTCTACTAGCTGGTGCTGTTATGGTTGCTGTTTCAACAGGATTTGCATCAGACGCAGATCTACTAAAAAAAGCTCAAACCTTCTTTAAACCTCTTCCAAAAGAAATCCCTGCACCAAAGGATAATCCAACAACTCCAGAAAAAGTTGAGCTAGGTAAAAAACTTTACTACGATCCAAGACTTTCTCTAAGTGGTGTTATTAGCTGTAACACATGCCACAATCTTGCTTCTTATGGAGTAGACAATGTAGAAACAGCTTTAGGTCATGAGTTTAAGACAGGTGGAAGAAACTCTCCTACTGTTTTGAATGCAGGATTTCATGTAGCTCAGTTCTGGGATGGAAGAGCTAAAACGTTGGAAGATCAGGCTAAAGGTCCTATCCTTGCTCACGTTGAGATGGCAATGCCAAATCCTGAATATGTTGTAGCAAAATTAAAAACAATTCCTGGATACGTTGAAGAGTTTAAAAAAGCATTTCCAAATGAAAAAGACCCTATAACATACGATAATGTTGCGAAGGCTATAGCAGCGTTTGAAAGAACATTAGTAACTCCATCAAGATTTGATGAATTTTTAAAAGGAAACACAAAAGCTTTAACTAAAGAAGAAAAAGAAGGATTAA
>JALWKR010000201.1 GCA_027081375.1 Persephonella sp. | reverse complement strand
GATTTTTGGGTAAAAAGTTATAAAAAACAGGATTTACAAAAAATAATGACAAAAACATTGAGTTAAGCTCATGACCTAAAAAAAGGGCTATATCCTCCAATCCTTTAAAAATACCTGCTTCAACTAGCCAATTAGTATAAAGCTTATATGTCCCAAAAAGTCCAAACCATCCATCTAAAGCTAAATCAACAAGATACATTGTATAACCAGCTAAAAGGGAGGATAAAATCCAGGAGGGGATATTTACCCCTTCTAAAAGATTTGTATTAATAATCTTCACTATGCCTCTTTCTCATATTGTTTTACAGTTTTATCAATAAAAAGAAAACCAAACGGTACTACAGAAGCTATTATAATTTTAATGGCATGATCTTTATCTATAAGACTAGCGTCGTAAACTTTTTTCAAGTTATACAAAAGATAAAGCCAGAGTAAACCATGAATAGTTCCAACAATTCTTACTAAAAGAGGTTCTCCTAAAATGTACTTAACAGGAACTGCAATAAAAAACAGAATAATAAGAGATATCCCCTCTATTATCCCAACTTTTCTTAGTTTTTCCAACATCTCAAAATACATTTTTCTCAAAGCCTACAAACCTCTCCTTAATATTTTTTATAAAGATATATTAATGTTAGCATAACTGTATTTCTATGATATTAATAACATAAAGTTATCCACAGGTTATCCACATACTCTACTCTAAGAAAAAAGTATAAAAATCAAAAACTTATATTAAAGAAAGGAAGTTATCCACAAGTTATCCACAAGGTTGTGGATAACTTTGCAAAAAATTGTGGATAAGTTGTGGATAAGGTGAAAAATTCTGTGGATAACTTAAAAAATCCTGTGGATAACCCTAGCACAAATCAAAAGTTATCCACAAGGTTAAAATATTGATTTTTAAAGAAAATGTAAACAATAAAAAACGTAAGTTATTCTGAGAATCAGTTTTTTTACAAAAAAAGTTATCCACAGGTTATCCACATAGTTATCCACAGGCTTAAACCATTGAGTATCAAGGCTTAAAGCTAAATTTTTTTAGTTATCCACAACCTATTATTATTATTTTTATTTTGATAAAATTAAAAAAATAAATAAAAAATCAATTTCATATAAAGAGAGGTTTTTAATGTTTCCTAGATTGATAATTCTTTTTTCACTGGTTCTTTTTTGTACAGCTCCTTTGTTAGCAGAAAATTTAATACCTGTAAGTGATAACGATAGATTAATATATAAAAAACCTTCCAGTATAAATGTTTATCCTGTTCAATCTGAGAAAGAAGGTGTTCAACAGAACATCTTTCCTAAGGAAGAGGAAATACAGGAGAAAGAGAAGTTCTCAATAATAGAACAGTCTTACAACGAAAGGCTAAAAAACTTTAAAGAAACAGATAATGATGAGTTTTTAACGCAGTTTGGATACAGATTTTTTAAAGAAAAACCTATATCTCTATATACACCTGTAGGAAAAGACTACTCTGTTGGTCCTGGAGATCAGATTAATATATATCTATGGGGAGATCCTGTTGATATCCTTAATCTTAATGGTTTTTATACCCTTGAAGTTGATAGAGACGGAAAAATCTATATTCCTCAAATTGGTGTTTTTTATGTTTGGGGACTTACAGTTCAAAAGATAAAAAAGATACTTATCAAAGCACTAAGTAGGAAATTCAAAAACTTTGAGATAGAGGTTACATTAGGAAAGTTAAGGGAGTATCCTGTTTTTGTTTCAGGATTTGTTGAAAATCCTGGAATTATAATGGTTAGGGGAAATGCTACAGTATTAGATGCTTTAGTTTTAGCAGGAGGAGTTTCTAAAAGTGGTTCCCTTAGAAAAATAGAGTTAAGAAGAAGAGAAAAAGGGAAAATTAAAAAGATAACAGTAGATTTGTATGATTTATTTGTTAAAGGTATTCCTATAGATGTTTACATTAAGGAAAATGATAGTATATACGTCCCACCAATTGGAGAAACTGTTGCATTATACGGTGCTGTAAAGAGAAATGGTATATATGAAATAAAGAATGAAAAAACACTAAAAGATGTTCTTCTTTTAGGCGGTGGGGTTTTACCTTCAGTAAATATTTCAGGGATAAAAGTATCAAGAATAAAGAATAACTCTTATATAGTAGAAGATACAGATATATCAAATATTTCAAAATTCAAGGTAAAAAATGGAGATCTTTTCTATATTGAAAAACTCAGCAATACACTAGACTCAAAGATAAAAGTTAGTGGACATGTAAAGTATCCAGGTATTTATCCATATAGAAAAGGTTTAACTCTGAAGGATCTAATTAAAAAAGTTGGGTTACTTCCTGATACTAACCTGTACTATGGAGAGATTTTAAGAAAAATACAGAATACAAACCAGTATGAAGTTATTAATTTTGTTCCTTTAGAGATTTTAAAAGATATAAAAAACTATAAGTTACAAAACTTTGATGTTGTTTCTTTTTATCCTGATTGGATATATAAGCCTATTATTGTTTCTGGATTTATAAAAAATCCAGTTGTGGTGCCTTACTATAAAGGCATTAGACTTTTAGATGTTATTAGAAATGTTAAATTAGATGTTGAACCAAGAAGGTTAAAGGTAGAAATTTACAAATCTTTTCAAAAGAAAAAAGAGAAAGCAGAAAAAAAGGTATCAATGCAAGAACTATACAATCTTCAACAAAATGTAGATAACGATATGTCTGAGCAACAGTATGAAAGGACAGTATATCTCTATGATCTATTAATAAAAGGAGATAAAAATGCAAATATAGAGCTAGAGCCTGGAGATAAAGTTCTTTTAAAACTAACAGAGGATACTGAGAAGGATAAAACAGTAACTATCCTTGGGGAAGTAAAAAAACCTGGTATCTATAGATATAAACCTGGAATGAGACTTTATGACCTTATAAAACTTGCAGGAGGGTACACGGAGGAAGCATATCCTAGAGGTTTAATCTTTATAAGAGAAAGTGCTAAAAAGCTTCAGCAGGAGCAGCTGAGAATTTCAATGCTTGCTTTAGAAGAAAATCTCTCTAAATCTGAAGAAGGTATTAGTGCTGTTGGAGCAACTTCAGAAGAGCAGAAAGTGTTGGAGATGACTATAAGAAAACAAAAAGAGCTTTTGTCTATTCTAAAACAAAAAGCTCAAATGGGGCTCGGCAGAATTGCTTTAGATATTCCAAATTCATTAG
>JALWKR010000200.1 GCA_027081375.1 Persephonella sp. | reverse complement strand
AAGTTGGAAGTAAGGTGCATCTTTAGCAAAAAGAATGTAAATTACAGTTCCAACAAGTAAAAATCCAAACCACGCTATATATGACCATGTTAAGCCTATAGCTTCTAAAGCAAAAGGTAGTATCATTCCAAATAAACCAGGAGCAAGGTTTCCTATCCCTGCATAAAGTCCTAAAGCTAGTCCCTGTTTACTTTCAGGAAACCAGTAAGCTGTTTGAGCTATACCAACTGAGAATGTAGCAATTCCACAACCACTTAAAAACCCAAAAAATAGAATTAGCCAGTACATCCACGGCTCAAGGTTTGGATAATATAGGTATAGAAGGGTTGATAACCCACCCATTCCAATAACAGCTAGTATTAAAAGAGTTGCTAAAGGTATCTTTCCTCCTACTTTATCAACCCATGCAGCAAAAGGAATTCTAAGTAATGAACCTGTAAGATTTGGAGCAGCCACAAGAAGTCCCATTAGAAAACCTGACAGTCCAAGTATCTCTTTTAGATTTTTTGCAACAGGGCCGTATAGAGAAACTGCTGCAAAACCTATAAAAAATCCCCATGTTGCCATTATAAGTCCAATTTCAGGACTC
The DNA here is from genome assembly GCA_027081375.1 of Persephonella sp. Taxonomy (GTDB): domain Bacteria; phylum Aquificota; class Aquificia; order Aquificales; family Hydrogenothermaceae; genus JAADDV01. The sequence continues at coordinate 2,608 of JALWKR010000200.1, read as the reverse complement.
CCAGAAATTTTTATTTTCTCTTTCATCTCTTCCTCCTTTATTCTTAAAGACCTAAGTCTTTTTCTATCTCTGTAAATACTTTGTATCTTTTGTTTGGGTCTTTATGAACCATCTTTAGAATAATGTCATCTAACTCTTTAGGGATGTCTGGACTTAGTCTAGAAGGTTTCTCTGGCATTGGTTCATCATATATCTCAAGAATATTTGGTCTAGTGTATGGATTTTTACCTGTTAATTTTCTGTAAAGCTGAAAACCAAGAATAAAAATCTCTTCTTCTTCTGTGGATTTATTAAAAAGAGCTTCATTTATTTCTAAACTTGGATAGCTTGATTTATTTTTTGCAAGATTATTGAACTTTACAATAAATGCTAAGGCTGATCTTGATATTTTAGAAAGAACTCTTTTGTAAAATCTCTCAAAGCTTTCCCTTGGTTTTTTTAGTCTTATGTACTCTTTTATAAGTTCTTCTACATAGTATTTAACTTCATCTAAAGGAATTGATTTTATTAAAAGTTTTCCTTCCTCTTGCTCTCCTGTCATAGTTCCACCGTAATACATATCAACTCCAACAACTGTTTCCTTATCCTTTTTGAACTTAACCCCTACAAATCCAATATCTCCGTTTCCATGTATCCCACACCCTTTTTGACATGCTGACCAGTACATTCTCACTTTTGCATCTGAAGGATCTAGTGGATACTTTTCTGTCAGATATTCAGCCACTTTTATAGCATCTGGCTTATTAGGAATAACTCCAAAAGGACAGTGCTCTGTTCCTGCACATGCGATAACATCATTAAAGTAAGGAGAGCTAATGTTCTTATATTTCTTATAAATAGGTTGTGATAAAAGTTCCTGAATATTTTCTTCAGGAACGCCAAGTATATAAAGATTTTGAGTAACTGTAAGTCTAATTTGACCATTTCCAAACTCTTTTGCAGCTTCTGCAGTTTCAATCATATCTGTCCCTGAGAATATTCCAGATGGAACTACCGTATGCATAGCAAAAGTTCCATCTTTTAGCTGAACTTTTCCTGTTTTTTCTCCTCCTTCCATCTGTGTTAATGTTTTTCCTGCAGTCTCAAATTTCCTCCCTGCCTCCTGCTCAACAGCATCTACTATTTCTTCCATCCCCACTGCATCAATCATATATTTAAGTCTGTTTTTATTTCTGCTGTCTTTAAAACCGTATTTTTTAAACACCTTAGCTAATGCTTCAAAAAAGAGGGGAACCTCGTCCCCTAAAAGGAAGATACCAGCAGGATTAGCAACAGCACCAACTTTTCCTCCAAGATAAACATTAAAACCATAAACACCGTCTTTTTCTGCTAAAACAAAACATGCATCATGTCCGTAAACATTACATCTGTTGGAAAAAGAACCAGAAATTCCAATATTGAATTTCCTTGGAAGTTTACATATCCATTCTTCTTTTTTAAGGAAAATCTCCTGTATCTTCAAAAGAATGTCCCAAGTTTCTATAACGTTATCAAAGGCAACTCCATCTAAAGGGTCTTGTACTATATTTCTAAAATTATCTACTCCTGTTTGAAAGGTTGTTATTCCCACACTTTCAAGTTCTTTTAGAACAGTTGGTATATCTTCTATTCTTAAATAACGAAGTTCTACCTGCATTCTTGTTGTTAGGTCTATATAATCATTTCCATATTGTTTCGCCACCTCTCCTAACTTTCTAGCCTGTTCATAAGAAAGCTTACCTCCTGGAATTCTAACCCTAAGCATAAATCTTTCAGGAGTTGCAGGCCTGTAGAAAATGCCAAAGCATTTAAAAAAGTAATTAAGGTCATGTTCTGGAATTGATGAAAATCCGTGCTGTGCGTAATATTCAAGTTTTTCCCAAGCTTCCTGTGGAGAATGCTCTTGTTTTAATTTTTCTATCTTATTTATTCTCTTATTTCTCTCCTGAGAAACTTTTATAAGTTTTTCCATGCTGGTTCTCCTGTTTTGTACATTTTTGTAACTGAAAATTTTCGTTTTTCCTTCTTTATTTCTATTAAGCAATTTTTATTCCAATTTCTAAGTTATTGAATATTAAGGAAGTATTTAAACTTTATATCATCTAGTTACAATTTTGTAAGTTACAAATTTGTAACTACTCTATAGGAGTTATGTTTGAAATATTCACATCTAAAAGGCGAATGTTTTTGTTTTTCTTATATAAACTACTTATATAAACTAAAAGAGAAAGTAATCCTTGAAAGTTTATATTTAAAAACATAAAATAGTTACAAAATTGTAACTAAAGAGGAATATAATGCTAGAGAAAATACAGCTTTCAGTCTTGTATAACATCAGTAAAGTTTTATCCTCATCTACAAACATTCATAGAAATATAAACTATATAAAAAACCTTCTTAGTTCTTATCTTGAGTACGAAAATGTTTTTATAAACATAGTAAATCCTTTTACTAAACAGCTAGAAAGTTTCGGTGGTATAGAGTTAACTTACAAAAAGGGAGAGGGAATAACAGGAAAAGTCTGGAAACATGGTGTTCCTATAGCAATTCCTGACGTATCAAAAGAGGAAGAGTTTTTAAACAAGCTTAGAAGGGATTTAAAAAATGAAAAAAGAAAAATCTCTTTTAT
>JALWKR010000199.1 GCA_027081375.1 Persephonella sp. | reverse complement strand
TTTTATTCCCTGTATAATTCTTCCAGGCATAGCTCCTACGTATGTTCTTCTGTGCCCTCTTATCTCTGCTTCGTCTCTAACACCACCTAAAGACTGTCTTACAAACTTTCTTCCTAATGCTTTAGCTATGGACTTTCCAAGAGATGTTTTTCCTACCCCTGGAGGTCCAACAAAACATAGAATAGGGCCTTTAATTCCTTTTCCTTTTTTAAGTTTTTGAACTGCTAGGTACTCTAAAATTCTATCTTTAACTTTTTCTAAGTCGTAATGATCCTGATCCAGTATTTTTTTAGCTCTTTTTAAATCTAACTTATCTTTTGTTCTTTTATTCCATGGAAGTTCAACAAGCCAGTCTAGGTATGTTCTTATAACAGCTGCCTCTGCTGAATCAGGATGCATCTTTTCTAATCTTTTTAGCTGTTTCAGAGCCTCTTCTTTAACTTCCTCAGGCATTCCAGCTTTTTCAATTTTTTCCATATATCTTTCTATCTCTTCTTGCTTCTCGTCTTTCTCTCCAAGCTCTTCCTGAATCGCTTTTATCTGCTGTCTAAGGAAGTACTCTCTCTGGTCTTTTTCCATAGACTCTCTAGCAGCTGTTCTAATCTTATGCTGAATCTCTAAAAGACCAACTTCTTTTAGAAGAAGATTATGAACTTCCCTTAATCTCTCTATAGGATCTGTTATTTCAAGAATCTTTTGAGCTTCTTCTGATTTTAAATCAAGGATAGATGCCACTAAATCTGCTAATTTTCCAGGTTCTTCAACAGACCTTATTATCTCAAGTAGGTCAGGTAATATCTGCTTACCTAATGCAATAGCTTTGTCTAAAAGGTCTTTTATAGAATGAATGAGAGCTTCAACTTCTATATTTTCTTCTAGAAGCTCTGGTTCTTTTATAACATCTATTTTTACCTTATATAAATCTCCTTCTTTTCTAAACTCTTTTATTTTACCTCTTGCTACTCCTTGAACTAATATTTTTATCCTGTCATCTTCAAGCTTCATCATTCTAAGGATAGTTGCAACTGTTCCATACTGGTAAATATCATCTGCTCCTGGCTCTTCTATATCCTTGTCTTTCTGGAGAGCAAGAAATATATATCTATCATGGTTTTCTATTGCATCTTCTATAGCGTTAATAGAAAAAGTTCTCCCTACAAAAATTGGGAAAACCATGTATGGAAATATAACCAGATCCCTTATTGGAAGGAGAGGTAATTCTTCAGGAATCTGCTCTTCTGTGTTATTTTCTTCTTCAAATGGTGATTTTAACATTCTTACCTCCCAATTATTATTTTTACTGAAGTTTGCAGGTAAAACTCGTTTTTAGCTTTTGGAACTTCTATAAAAAGAACTCCATTTCGCATATAAGCTTTAGTGTCCTTTATATTTATAAACTCTTTAAATGTTATCTTTCTCTGAAAGGCCCCTGAATATCTCTCCATAATTAAAAGTTTACCTTTTAAATCTTTTTTTCTGTTTCCTTTAATTTCTATTGACTGTTCATAGCCGATTATCTCTAAATCTTCAGGAAAAACTCCAGGTAAATCAACAGCTATATAGAAAAAATCTTTATCTTCTGTTATATCTACAGGGGGTTTATTTATATTTAACATCTTTCTCCCTCAATTATAACCTATTTTCCTTAAGAAATTCCTCAAACTCCTTTCCTTTTTCTATGTATTTAAGTATTTTTTTGTCTAATTCTGTCAACTTTTCATCCTTCAGAAGTTCAGGTCTTTTCCTGTATGTATATTCAATTTGCTTCCATCTTCTCCACAATGCAATTTTTTTGTGATCTCCTGAACGAAGAACATCTGGAACTTTCATTCCTCTATACTCTGCAGGTCTTGTGTAGTTTGGATATCCTAGCAAGCCGTCACTAAAAGAATCTACTCTAAGAGAGTCCTCGTCCCCTACAACACCAGGAACAAGCCTTATAACACTATCCATTATCACAAGTGCAGCAGGTTCTCCACCTGAAAGTATAAAATCACCTATAGAAACTTCCTCATCAACTATAGTTTTAACTCTTTCATCAACTCCTTCGTATCTACCGCATATAATCAGTACTTCTTCTTTTTCAGATAGCTCTTTAGCAAATTTCTGGTCAAACCTTCTTCCCCAAGGCTCAGTTATAAGGACGTATGGATTGTGTCCTTTTCTTTTTAAATCATCATAGGCTTCAAAGATAGGCTCAGGTTTTAAAAGCATTCCAGGACCACCACCATAGACAACATCATCTACAGTCCTGTGTTTATCTTTAGCATAATCCCTTAGATTTATTGCTTCCACAGACACTAAACCTTTTTCAATACCTCTAGCTACTATTCCTGTTTCTTTAAAGCAGTCAAAAAAGTGAGGGAATATAGTAAAAACAAAAAATTTCATATCTATCTAATCTTTAAAGTTGATAGTGCAATAATAGCTAGTATTATAGATATAATCCACATTCTTACAACTATTTTTGGCTCAGGCATACCTTTTAATTCAAAATGGTGATGAAGGGGAGCTCTCTTAAATAGTCTTTTACCCCCTGTTAATCTAAAGTATGCAACCTGCAGAATAACAGAAAGGGTTTCAACAACAAAAATCCCCCCAACAATAGCAAGAACAATTTCCTGTTTTGTTATCACTGCAACAGTGCCAAGAACAGCACCAATAGATAAAGCTCCTGCATCTCCCATAAACATTTCAGCAGGGAAAGAGTTAAACCACAAAAAGCCAAGACCTGCTCCTAAGAGAGCCATAAGAAATACCATTAACTCTCCACTTCCAGGAATATGGGGAACCTGAAGGTAAGAGGATAGAATTGCATGTCCAGCAATATAGGCAAATATGGCAAAAGCTGCTGCAGAAATAAGAGAAGGTCCTATTGCAAGGCCATCTAAACCATCTGTCAGATTAACAGCATTAGAAGTCCCAACTATTATAAAAATAGCAAAAAGTATATAAAAAATTCCTAAATCAATCTGAACAGATTTAAAAAATGGAAGATAAAGATGAGTATCAAAGTTAGGATAATAGTAAAGGGCAATAGCAACAAGTGTTGCAACTATAAGCTGAGCTAAAAATTTAGATTTTGAGGATAAACCTTTTTTTGTCTTTATCTTTATATAATCATCAAGACCACCAATAACAGCAAAAGAGACAAGAACAAATAAGGTTATCCAAACATAAAAATTATCTAATCTGCACCACAGTAGAGATGATATAAC
>JALWKR010000198.1 GCA_027081375.1 Persephonella sp. | reverse complement strand
TAGAAATTCATGCTAGAGAAATTCTCAGATTAAAGAAGTATTTAAATGAAAAACTTGCTGAGCATACAGGACAACCTTTAGAAAAAATTGAACAGGACACAGAAAGGGATTATTTTATGTCTGCTCAAGAAGCTGTTGAGTATGGACTTATAGATAAAGTTATTACCAAGAGGTAAAAATGGAGAAGGAAAATAAATGCTCATTTTGTGGTAAACCACAAAGTGAAGCAAAGGTTTTAATAGCAGGTCCAAATGATATATATATATGTGACGACTGTATATCTCAGTGTAACCTTTTGATAAAAGAGGAGCTTGAAAATAAAGAACAGGAAATAGGGGAGTTAAAAGAACTTCCTACTCCCCCTGAAATAAAGAAAAAATTAGATGAATATGTTATAGGACAGGAAAGAGCAAAAAAGATACTTTCAGTAGCGGTATATAACCATTACAAGCGTATATACTCAAAGAATAAATTCTCTAATGATGATGTAGAACTTGAAAAAAGTAATATTCTTCTTATTGGTCCAACAGGATCAGGGAAAACTCTTTTAGCAAGAACCCTTGCTAAAATCCTTAATGTTCCATTTGCTATTGCTGATGCTACAAATATAACAGAAGCTGGATACGTGGGAGAGGATGTAGAGAGTATTCTAGTTAGATTAGTACAGGCTGCAGATTATGACATAGAAAAAGCAGAAAAAGGAATTATATACATAGATGAGATAGATAAAATAGCTAAAAAGTCTGGAGAAAATCCTTCAATAACAAGAGATGTATCAGGAGAAGGTGTACAGCAGGCTCTTTTAAAAATTCTAGAAGGAACTATTGCAAATATTCCTCCTCAAGGAGGAAGAAAACATCCTCATCAAGAGTTTATTCAGATAGATACAACAAATATACTCTTTATCCTTGGTGGGGCTTTTGTTGGTCTTGAGGATATTATAAGACAGAGAATAGGGAAAAAAGCTATAGGATTTGCTACTGAAATAAGATCTAAGGAAGAAGAAGGAGATATCCTCTCTCAAGTTAGAGTTGAAGACCTTATAAAGTTTGGTCTTATTCCTGAATTTATAGGAAGAATTCCTGTTATAGCTACGCTGCAGGAGTTAGATGAAGATGCTCTTGTTAAGGTTCTTACAGAGCCTAAAAATGCTTTAATAAAACAGTATAAAAAACTTCTTGCTATGGACGGTGTTGATCTTGAATTTACTGAAGATGCTATAAGAGAAATAGCAAGAGAAGCTATTGCCAGAAAAACAGGAGCAAGAGGACTTAGAGCTATTGTAGAAGAGATAATGCTAGATGTTATGTATGAAATACCACAGGCAAAAGGTGTTAAAAAGGTTGTAATAGATAAGGAAGTTGTTCAAAAGAAAAAACCACCAATGATGATTTTTGAGAAAGCAAGTTAAATGGCTACTGTAAAAAAAGTAAAGTTTATAAAAAGTGCAGTAAAGCCGGAGGATTATCCTCCTCCGGATAAACCTGAAGTTGCTGTTGTTGGTAGATCAAATGTAGGTAAATCTTCTTTAATAAATGCAATCTTTAAAAGAAACATAGCAAAAGTTTCTTCTTCTCCAGGAAAAACACGTCTTATCAACTTTTTTCTTTTAAACGATAAAATTTACTTTGTTGATCTCCCTGGATATGGTTATGCTGCTGTTTCTAAAGCCGAAAGAGAAAAATGGAGGAAAATGATAGAAAAGTATTTCTACACAAGAGAAAATTTAAAATTAGTTATACTTCTTGTAGACAGCAGACATGAACCAACAAAATTAGATATTATGATGAAAGAATGGCTTGATTCTTTAGGTATTCCTTATATTGTTGTGGCAACAAAGGCAGACAAACTAAATCAAAGCGAAAAAGCAAAAACTAAAAAAAGAATTAGAGAAACATTAAACCTTCCAAAAGATTTTCCGATATTTTTAACATCCTCAAAGGAAAAAACAGGTATCAAAGAACTAATGTCTTATGTTCTAGATTATCTAGATCTAGATCAATAATAAAACCAGTTTATCTGTAAAATTTATTTATAAATCAATAGGTTTATAACTTAATTTACATGAAAAAATGTAATCATAATTTACAAATATATACACTGTAACCAATCTTTACAAAACATCTAAAACAAGCAGTATTCTTGTCTTTAAAGCCTATTCTAATTGAATGTAAATTGTTGTAACAAACCCAAAGTATAAACTTTCATTAGACAATTCAAAAAATATTTTTAAATATATCTATTTTTCAATAACTTAAAATGCTTAATTAAATTTTTTTTACTTTTGGCATTGTGCTTGCCCTAGATAAAATCAAATCATTGAAACTTAAATCAAATACTAAAAGGGGGTAAAAACCATGAGAAAACTAGCAAGATCGGCACTGCTTGGTGCTGTAGCAACAACTGTTTTAGCAGGAGCTGCTAAAGCTCACCTTTCAAATGCAGAACTTTACTTTGATTTCTACGGAACTCATGCTTCAAATGATTTGATTACAGTTCCTTGTGAGGCTACTGACTACCTTACTAAAGTAGATTACAACCTGGATCCAGATGTAAGATCTCCTATGGGAAATCTTACAGGGGTAGTTATTAAGTACAGACCTGCAAACCAACTAAATAATGCTGACAACATTGTTATTAGATTACACGGAGCTAAATTTAGCAGTAATTTAACAAAATGTTGGCTTGTTTTCTATGAAAATAACGGAATTGACACAAACAGAGATGGTGTTGGTGATACCAGCATGGATATAAATGGAGATGGTGATGCTTACGATATGATTGTTGTCGCTGAAACAAGAGGAGATGTTCAAAACAAAGAAGCTGTTGAATTAAACGTGGGTGACGCAGGTAGAGGTATTCCTGCAAACGCTATTTACTATCTCTGGTGTGCTGAGGTTGGGGAACCTAACCTAGTTGATGCAGACGGAACTATGGGATCTCCTCAAACTCCTGATGATTATACAAACTATGCACCTGTTATAAGAATTACTGAAGATCTTTACGAACCAAACTCTACAGACACATGTGCTTATCCTCAAGAGGAAGGTGGAAAAGTGTGCCTATCTGCAGATGGTTTCACTTGTTGTGGATTTAGTTCAGGTAGAGAACCTTTACCAGGTTATCATGCAAATCCAAAATGTATTATAGATACAAAATGTCAGTTCCTCCTTGGTATGAAATCTAGCTTGTCTATCATTGATATGTATCCAAGATCCCTTGGA
>JALWKR010000197.1 GCA_027081375.1 Persephonella sp. | reverse complement strand
TCTATATAGCACGTTTTTGGTGGAGTTTCATTTATAATTGGCTGAAGCTCAAGTTGTACTGTTAAAGGAATATATCCTTTGGTTTTATCTAAATGAACCTTTCCTGTTGGATAGCTTTTAAATGTTCTGTTTGAGAGATTTAGTTTTGTAACTGGTAAAAGATCTATTACATTTTCTTTAGTGTCATCTACTTCAAGGAAGACATAAACATTTTTAGCATTATCTATTTTTAATGTCGTACTGCTACAATTTGTAACTATACCTCCTCCATAGTAAAGACCTTTAGATTTTTCATCTTTACGTGAGAGATCGACGTATTTAATATGCCATTTACATACAACAGGAAAATCATTATCCATACTTACGTTAACTGGTAAGTTGTTTTCTTCATCAAGATTTCCAACATCTACATGAATATTAAGCAGCTTACCTTCCACATCTGAGACTGTAGCTAAGAAGTCTTTCCTAGCTATAAATCTGTCTTCATTTTTTACCGTTAGTTTTATAGGATATGTTCCAGCTTGTTTATATATATGTGAAACATATTGAAAGCCCTTACAATTTTCTTTTGTATATTCAGGATTTCCGTCGTTATTAAAATCAACTTCACATGTTAGATTGTCGTTATCTTTAGCAAAAACTGAAAAAGCAAGATAAATGGGTCTGTTTATATTTGTAGAAGTTGGTAAAAGGTATGCAAATAAAAGCTTACTTTCTTTTTTATCAGGGTCTACAAACTCATTTGCTCCAATATCAACACTTTCTCCGTATATTCTTACATCATTGTCTATGTCATAAGGATAGTCTTCCAATCTAGGAGCATTATTGTACCCACTATCTTTAGCAAGAAGTTTGATCTGATTTCTATCTTTTACGTTAAAAATATTTCCAGAAGCATATAAATCACTCACATTTTTTAAATGAAGATTTCCAGAGTCAACATTAAAATAATCTCCTGAAGGAGTTCCAAAGTTTATGTCTTTTGAAAATATATTGTTAAAAAACTTAAACGAATTAGATTTTCCTTTTGTCATATTAGCTGTAATGTCTAATAAAGTAATGTTGTTATAAAAATTAAACTCTGTGTCAGTTCCACTATTAATAGTAATAAAGTCCCCGATAGTGTTGTTTACAATGTTATATATAGCTTTGCCATTTATATCTTGATCAAAATTAATCTCAAGGTAGGTATAGTAAGGATCTATAGTCCGTGGATCTTCAGTTCCTAGTTTGTTACTTACTAACGAAATATTATTTGAGATAATTTTAACTTTATTTAGTTTGGAATTATGGATTTCTACTGCGTTTGCTTTGATATTTAAGAAGTTTATTTCATACCCATGACCTACTTCAAAAACAAGATTAGAAAAAGATATATCTACGTGTTTACCATTAAAAAAAAGCCCTTCCTCATTATAATAATTATTATTAGAATTTATAACCTTTATATCGCCAGCAGAACCTTTTGTATAAAATTCAGAAAACAAGCTAGAGTTTAATATGTAAATATTGTTTCTCATTGGAACAACAAGAGTTTCAGGACCAATATAGGTAGGCCTTTCATCAGGTGTGATATCATCATATATATCTTCTATTTTTGATGATATTAGAAACAGATTACCTTTTTTAGAAATAGCTTCTAACCCTTCAAAGGAAAATTTACTTATTAAGCAGTTTTCAAAGATTATGTCTTTTTGATATGTTTTTACAAATAAACCGAAAGGGCTAGAATTGTAGACAGTAAAAACTAAATTTTTAAACTTTAGATAACCAGATTCTTTATTCTCTGGATAGTTTATAAAAAAGGAAAAAATATTTGCAGGAATATTAAAATATAGTTTTGGTCTGTTGTTAGGGTCTTCTCCAATTAGAGATAAGCTTTTTTTATCTGAAACTTCTACAGATATAGGCTCAAAAAAGTAATAATCCCCTGCTGATAGGATTATTTTATCTTCCTCATTGTTTTGAACAGCTTCATTTAAAGCAGTTATAAACTCTTCAGGTGTTGAAACGTTAAACGTAGCACCTAAAGAAAGTTTATAAAGTAGGAAAAATGTAAATAAAAATATTGTTTTCTTTAACTTTTTCATAACCCTTCAGCCTCTAATTTTTTTTAAAGAAAATTTTTTCTTAAATGTAAAAAGTAAAAACAAAGCTAAAAAGATTATCCAGTTATTTGTTGAGCTGTACTTGTTAAAGCTACATCCCCCTCCAGAACCAGTTTTAGAGCTTTTTCTCTGAGGAACTGCTACTCCTGAAGGGTCAATTATCTCTCCGTTAATCTTACCGTCTTCATCAAGCTCCCCACCATCTTCCATTAGTATTTTGATATACCTGTATCCTACAATAAGACCTTTTTCCCAGCTTTGTTTATCAGGACTGGAGTATATATCTTTTATTTCTTCAACTTTTCCATCTTTTTTATATTTGACATACATAGCATTTTCAGGAATTTTATCTGGTAGTTCAATAACTGTATAAACTCTGCTTCCAGCTTCTAGATTTTCTAGTTTTATAGAAACTAAGCCGTAAGGAAAATCGTACTCAGGAATATCTCCAAGATATTTTTCACCAATAACAGGTATAGGAGCTTCGTGTGGAACAATTTTTATATTATCGTTTCCTTCTATCTCTATAGAGATACTTTTGTTCTTTAATGTATTAGGAATTTTAAATTTTTCTTTCAGCGTTCTAAAACTATCAGGATTAAAGTGTAAAGATATCTTTTTATTACCTTCTAAAGGTTTTACAGATATCTCCTCCTGTTTTGTTATCGATAATCCATTTTTATCTTCAACAGTTAAAACTAGATTGTAATAGCCAGGATTAGTGTAGGTGTAATAAACTCTTTCCTGAAAACACATTTTTATTACTTTGTCTATATTCCCATCGCCATCAAAATCAATTTTACAGGTTAAAGGGTCACCATCTTCATCTGTTACATCAATACTAACAAAAACATCTAAGGGTACTTTTCCATTTTTTGGTATTATTTGAAATTTTTCTATTTTTGGTGGGTGGTTTACATACTCTTTTGCTATTACTACTGCATGTTTTTCTATTCTCCTCTTATTACTCTCAGCTATAAGCCTTACAGTATAAGTTCCCTCTTTTGTATAAGTGTGACTTATCTTGTATACACCTAAACAATCATCTATCTGTTTTTCAAATATTCCATCGTTGTCAAAATCAATGAAACAGGTAGTAGGTTCTTCTGATCTAATTTTGA
>JALWKR010000196.1 GCA_027081375.1 Persephonella sp. | reverse complement strand
GGAGGCAAAAATAAATGTCAAGGATAGGAAGGAAACCTATAGATATACCTCAAGGAGTAGAGGTAAAAGTAGAAGAAAATAATCATGTAATAGTAAAAGGACCAAAAGGGCAGTTAGAAGCTGATTTTAATCCTGCATTAACTATAAAAGTTGAAGATAATAAGGTAAAAGTTGAAAGACCCAATGATACTGCTTTTATGAGAGCTATACACGGAACTACAAGGGCTCTTATTGCTAATATGGTTGAAGGTGTCTCTAAAGGATTTACTGTTGAACTGGAGATTCACGGAATTGGTTACAGAGCCGCAATGAAGGGGAAAACTCTTGAACTTCAGCTTGGTTACTCTCACCCAATTATATATGAACCACCAGCAGATATACAGATATCTGTTGAAGGAAACATAATAAAAGTTTCAGGAATAGACAAACAGAAAGTAGGTCAGGTTGCAGCTGAAATAAGAGACTTTAGAAAACCAGATCCATACAAAGGAAAAGGTATTAGATACAAAGATGAAGTTCTCAAACTCAAACCTGGTAAATCTGTAGGTAAAAAATAAAACTCTTAGGTAGAGGAGTAGATAGAAATGGCAGTAAAAACTAGAAGAGAAAAAAGAATAATAAGACATAAAAGAATAAGAAAAAAGGTATTTGGAACTCCAGAAAGACCAAGAATGGCATTTTTTAAAAGCTTAAATAATCTCTATGTTCAGATAATAGATGATGAAAAAGGGCATACTCTTGTCTCTGCTTCAACAATAGATAAGGATTTTGTAGAAAAATACGGTGTTAGAGGCGGAAAGAATATTGAGATGGCTAAAAAATTAGGTGAATTTATAGCTGAAAAAGCTTTAGCTAAAGGAATAGAAAACGTTGTTTTTGATAGAGGTGGTTTTATATACCACGGAAAAGTTAAAGCTTTTGCTGAAGCAGCTAGAGAAAAAGGACTTAAATTCTAAAGGAGTGAAGGAATGGGATATAAGAAAATAGAAGCAATAATAGAAGAGAGATTAAAACAAGAACCTATCAATCCTGCTGAACTTACATTAGAAGAAAAAGTAGTTGAAATTAGAAGAACAACTAGGGTTGTTGAAGGTGGTAGAAGATTTTCTTTCTCTACATTAGCTATAGTTGGAGATAGAAACGGTCATGTTGGATTTGGTCACGGAAAGGCAAATGAAGTTCCTCCTTCTATAGCTAAAGCTATAGCAGATGCTAAAAAACATCTTATAAAAGTACCTCTTATTGAGGGAACTATACCTCACGATGTTATTGGTGAATATGAGTCTGCTGTTGTTCTTCTTAAACCTGCTAGAAGAGGTACTGGGGTTGTGGCAGGAGGACCAGTTAGACCTGTTCTTGAGCTCCTTGGAGTGACAGACATCCTTACAAAAATCATAGGTAGAACTACAAATCCAACGAACACAGTAAAAGCTGTTTTTGATGCTCTCTTAAAAGTTAGATCTCCAGAACAGGTAGCTAAAATTAGAGGAATAGATGAAGAAAAAGTCAAGAAAAATTTCAAAATATATGCTCAAGCTCCAATAGTAAAGTAGGAGGCTGTTATAAATGAAAATAAAAGTTAAGCTTGTAAGAGGACTTGCAGGTAAAAGAAAAGACCAAATTCAAGCAGTAAGGTCTCTAGGCCTAAAAAAAATAAATGATGAGAGAATACTAGAAAAAAATCCTATGGTGCTAGGAAATATTAGAAAAGCTCATCACCTTATTCAAGTGGAGGAAGTAGAATAATGGGAATAAAATTACATGAATTAAAACCTTCCTTTGGAGCAACTCATAGAAAAAAAAGAGTAGGTAGAGGTATAGGTTCTGGTCATGGGAAAACCTCTACCAGAGGTCATAAAGGTCAAAAATCAAGAAGAGGTTATGGTGAACTTCCTGCTTTCTTTGAAGGTGGTCAAACACCATTTATTATGAGAATTCCTAAAAGAGGATTCAAAAATCCTACAGCTAAAGAGTATGAAATTGTAAATATAAAGATATTGGAAGAAAAATTTGAAGCTAATGCAGAAGTAACTCCAGAAGTTTTAAAAGAAAAGGGTATTATCCATTGCACAGAGGCAGTAAAAATTCTTGGAGATGGAGAACTTACAAAACCTTTAACTGTAAAAGCTCACAAGTTCTCTAAATCTGCTGAAGAAAAAATAAAAGCAGCAGGTGGCTCTGTAGAAGTAATCTCTTAAAAATATAAAAAGAGAGGGTCATGATTGATTGAAAAATTAAAAGTACTTTTTGAACTAAAGGAATTAAGGGAGAGGATTTTTTATACTCTCCTTATTCTTGCTATATATAGATTAGGAACTCATATTCCTGTACCAGGCGTAGATACAGCAGCTCTCCAGCATTACTTTAACTCAGCTGGAGGGGTATTATTTAACGTTTATAACCTTTTCTCAGGTGGAGCTTTAGGTAGACTTTCTATTTTTGCATTAGGTATTATGCCCTACATTTCTGCTGCTATTATTATGCAGCTTCTAACAGCTGTAATTCCTACGTTAGAAAGGTACCAGAAAGAAGAAGGGGAATATGGTCGTTGGAAGATATCCCAGTACACTAGATATCTAACAATAGCTATAGCTGGATTTCAATCTTTTGCTCTCTCCCTATGGATCAGCAATTTAAAAACAGAAACAGGACAGTCTCTAATCTCTGAATCAGCTTTAGCTTTTGTAATTATGACCCCTATTATTATTACCACAGGTACAGTCTTTTTAATGTGGCTAGGGGAAAAAATAACTGAATTTGGAATTGGAAATGGTATTTCAATTATTATTATGGCTAGTATTATCGCTAGAATTCCAAATGCAATAATTACAACATATGAACAGTTAAGAGCAGGGGATCTAACAGTATTTCAGGTTGGAATAGCAATAGCTGTTATTATTATTGTAGTAGCAGGTATTATCTATATTCAGGAAGCAGAGAGAAGAATTCCTATTCAGTATGCTAGACGTGCTGCAAATGCTGCAAGATCTGCGGCATCATACTTACCTTTTAAACTAAACCCTGCAGGAGTTATTCCTATTATTTTTGCAGTGGCACTATTAATGTTCCCAGCAACAATTGCTCAGATGTTTGTAGAAGAAAGTGAACTTGCTAGAAAAATAGTTGACCTGTTATCTCCACAAAGTTATGTATACTTTGCCCTTTATGTAGGTTTAATCATCTTTTTCGCATATTTTTATACTGCAATCCTTATAAATCCAAAGGATATTGCTGAAAATTTAAAGAAAAGTG
>JALWKR010000195.1 GCA_027081375.1 Persephonella sp. | reverse complement strand
CAATTAAATTCTTCATTAACCTTTAACTCAATACCCTACCCATCTTTTTAAAAATGGTTGAATTTCTTGTAGTTTTTTAGCAACTTCTTCATAATCTACATTCATTGTTTTTATTTTTTCAAAACCTTTTAATTCTTTTGGAACTTCTACACCTTTATGCAAAGGTATCTGTGCACAGTCCATAAATGCAAGTTTTCTCTCTGTTTCAGGAGAAAGAAGATAATCTATAAGTTTTTTAGCATTTTCAGGATGTTTTGCTCCTTTTATAAGCATTACAGCATTTGGAAGAAATAAACAACCTAATTGGTTCTCTTTCTGGTCAGGGAAAACCAGTTCAACAGGTTCACCTCTTCTAAGCCTGCTTATAACATCATCACTGTCAACAAGACTAAATGCAAACTCTCCAGAAGCTACAAGGTCAGCACTTTCACCGTTGCTTGTGGAAATTTTTATATCATTTTTTTTCATATCTTCCATAAACTTTTTTGCTTTTTCATCTCCCCAGACTGTAAACAATGCGGCAATGTGGACGGTAGTAGTTCCGAAAAGTGGATTGGCAATAACAGCTTTGCCTTTCCATTTTGGATTTACGTAGTCAAGAATAGTATCCGGCTTATCCTTTACACTTTTATTGACAACAAAAACCCTTGCCCTTGCAGAGAATCCTGTCCAGTATCCTTCAGGGTCTTTGAATTTTGCAGGAATATCTTTAGCATTTGGAGAAAAGTATGGTTGTAGTATTCCTTTTTGCTTTAAAACAGCGGCTCTAATCGGCTCGTTTGCCCAGTAAACATCAGCCTGAGGGTTGTCTTTTTCTGCAATGAGCCTATTCATCACTCCTGTACTTTTTGACTCTTCTGTATCAAAAACCGCTTTTACCTTTATTCCTGTCTCTTTCTCAAAATCTTTTAGTATCGGTTCAGAAAAAACTCTATCTTCAGAAACATAAACAACTACTACGTTTTCTTCTTTTTGAGTTTCTTTTTTTGAGCAGGAAATTAAACTGGAAATGGCAAATAGAATTGGTAAAAGATAAAAGATTTTCCTGTACATCTATTTTCCCCATAAATATTTATTTTTCTACTTTCACTTTAAAATCATCAAAGTATGTAACTGCATCTGCTTTTGTCCAAAGTCCAACACCACCGGCATTTTTAAAATGATTATCCTTTCCAGAAAGATACTTTTTACCATTTAGATAACACTCAAAATGATTTCCTTTCTGAACAATTCTCATAGTGTGCCATTTCCCTGCAGGAAGTGAAACGCGGGCACTTTTTATCATTCTTCTATGGCTATTTTTTACGTAGTAAATACGGAAATTATCTTCAAGAGGGTTAAATCTTGCAACGTAATAGTTATTTCTGTCCTGTACTCTCCACATTATCCCACCGCCTTGGTCTTCTCTTCCTTTTACTGCTTTAAACTTAACTTCTATTTCCCCATCTTTAAAGGAAATTTTATCAGTCCAGCAAAGATTAAAAGTAGAACCCCTTGAATCTCCCGGGTCAACCATACCTAAAACTTTTTTTCCAGAAGGAGCAGTCTTATCAATAATCACTTCCCATTTAGAAAGTTTACCCTTAGGATTTGTAACTTCTACTTTCCAACCTTCAGGCACTTGTCCAACTGGAACATCTTCAAAATCCCAGAAAAAAACCTTTTCCTTTGAAAAAGCAGGAAACACCAATATTAAAATTAAAGTAGATGTTTTTAGAAATTTTCTCAATTTCATGACTGTTTCCTTAAAAATTTTTGATAATGGTTAGATTTTATAGCAACTTTTTTTAAGAAAAAAGCCTTTGCTCCAATTTGATAGTTGATGACTTATTCTTTATATTTATCAGTAACTTTTGAAGGAGAGGAAAAATGAAAGCAGTAAAAGAAAAAAAGATAAAAAGAAGGGGAATTCCTAAAGAGCTTATATATGAGATGAGATACGGAAGACCTATTTACTATAGAGATTATGACAAAGTCTTGTCTGGGGAATTGCCGTTGGAGGCTGTTACGGGAAGTAGTAAATTGCAATGGTTTATTATCTATTTAATCTATTCATACTTGCTAAAAAATTTAGACAGTAGCAAATATATAATAGCTACAAACGAAGCAGGTTTTCAATTTGCACCTAAAACATGGAGAAATCTTGATATAGCTATTTTTGATAAGAAAAAGATCTTAAAAGAAGGATTAAACGAAAGATATGCAAAAACTCCACCTGAAGTTGTATAGAAATAGATACAAAAGCAGATTTAAAGAAATATGGAGATTTCATGAACTATGCACGAGAAAAAAACACAGGACTTACTAGATGCAGGAGTTAAAAGAGTTATATGGTATACAACCTTTGATAAAAAAGTTATGTTTGCAGAGAAAGATAAACCTTGGATAATAGCTGATTGGGATTATGAGGTTGAAGTTATAAATGATTTAAAGCTGAATTTAGGTGAACTATTGAAAGAAAACCTAAAAGAAATTCAGTAAGCTGCTAACAACTAAATTGCCATTTTTAACTTGAGGTTTCTGTAGGGCTTATTACTCTATTTAGTTAACAATAAAAACAATTAATCTCTCCATTAAAAATGGTTTGGCCACTTATTCATAAAAAAAATACTTCTAATTCCAGCTTATAATCTCAAAAATATCATATAAAGCTTCCTGTATAGTTTTATAGAAATTTTTTGCTTTCTGTATCCCATTTCTAAAGAAATGGGATACAGAAAGCACGGCGTAAGCCGTAAAAAACCCTTTTAGCGTTTAATTTTACATTTTTTCTTAAAAGACTTGCTTTTTTCGTTAGTTTACCATAGGATAAGAAAAAATGGAAAACTTAAAAGTAAAAAGAAGCTTAAGAATAGAGTTAAATAATACAGACCCAACCACAAACATAGTATTAGGCTATCTAACCTACCACGCAGGAAAACTTTGGAATGAGGCAAACTACCTTGTAAAAAACAAACTGGCAAAACCAAATAAGTTTGACCTATATAACAAGTTAAAAGACAGTTCCATACATAAAAAATCCCTACAAAGTAGGACAGCACAGATAGTATTAGATGAGCTTTCAAGAGGTTGGCAGAATTTCTTTAAATACTTACAGAAACCAGAAAAATACCCATCACCAGTAAAACCCCCAAAATTTAATAAGAAAAAATCACCACACAGACCAGTAATTTACGATAAAACAGGGTTTACGATTGAAGGAAACACCATAAGATTAAGTCTATCAAAAGAATTAAAACAACATTTGAAAGAAAAACACGGTATAGACATAGATTACCTAAGAAT
>JALWKR010000194.1 GCA_027081375.1 Persephonella sp. | reverse complement strand
GCTCATCTATAAAGAGAATTATGTATGGAGCTTTTTCTAGCTCTTTTAAGATATTTTTTAATCTTTCTTCAAACTGTCCTCTATACTTTGTTCCTGCAACTAATGCTGCTAAGTCTAAAGCAACAATTCTTTTAGACTGTAGAGGCTCAGGAACTTTTCCTTCAGCTATTCTTTGAGCTAAACCTTCCACAATAGATGTTTTCCCAACTCCTGGTTCTCCTATTAAAACAGGATTGTTCTTTCTTCTTCTTGCAAGTATCTGTATAACTCTGTCTATCTCTTTATCTCTACCAATAACAGGGTCTAACTTACCTTCTCTAGCTAGTGCAGTAAGGTCTCTACTAAATCTATCTATATTTGGAGTTGGAACCTGTTTAACTTGCTCTTGAGGTGGTATTTCTCCAAGTATCTGGAGAATTTCTCTTCTTATTGAGTACTCATCTATTCCAAATCCTCTTAATACTCTTCCCCCTAGACCAGTTTTTTCTCTAACAATTCCTATTAATAGATGTTCTGGTCCAACAAACTGGTGGTGAAGAATTCTTGCCTCTTCAACAGCAAACTCTAAAACCCTCTTTGCATCAGGAGCAAATAATACTTCTCCTGAATGAGAGCCATGAACCATCTGAGAAATTAATGTTCTTTTTACTTTATCAACTGTTAAACCAAATCTAGATAAAACCAAAACAGGAATATCTTCTTCCTCAAGTAGAGATAGAAGAAGATGTTCACTTCCTAAATAGTTATTTTTATGTTCTAAAGCTTTTTCTCTTGCATTTAGTATTACCTTTCTAGCTCTTTCTGTAAATTTCTCAAACATATCTAAAACTCCTTTGTTTCTTTATTTATTTTGCCTGAAAAAAATATGCCATAACAAAATTTTTCAAGTCTTCTCAATTATATCCTGAATTTGACCATCTTTTAAGTAAAAAATTCTGTCACAGTATTCTGCTATTTCAGGGTCGTGAGTAGCAATGACTATGCTCACATTGTCTTTTTTGTTCATTTCTTTAAAAATATTCATTACATTGTGGGCATTTTCAGAATCTAAATTTCCTGTAGGTTCATCTGCTAGAATTATGTCAGGTTCATTAACTACAGCCCTTGCTATAGCTGTTCTCTGCTGTTCCCCTCCTGATATCTGAGTTGGCTTATGATTTAATCTATGTTCTAATCCAAGTAACCTTAGAATTTTTTCAGCCTTTTCTTTTGCATCTCTTTTATTATAAATTTGAACAGGAAGCATAACATTTTCAAGGACTGTAAACTCAGGAAGCAAATAATGAAACTGAAATACAAAACCAATATGTTTATTTCTAAAAACAGACAATTTTTTGTCATCTAATGAAAAAATATCAAAATCATTTATGAAAACCTTACCTTTAGTAGGGACATCAATTCCTCCTAAAAGATGAAGTAATGTACTTTTTCCTGAGCCTGAAGGTCCCATTAAAGCAACCATTTCACCTTTTTTAACAGTTATATTAATTCCTTTCAAAGCTTCTATCTTTTCTTCTTCTAAAAAGTAAATCTTTCTTAGATTTTCAGTTTTAATAACGTCCATGATTTTTCCTAGAAATTTTTTTAGATACTCAAAATTATCAGGTTAAATCTGTGAAAATTCTATCAAGTTTTCCTCATTAGTATCTTCTATTTAGGTATTTAGTTTTTTAAATGTAAGTGAATTCTAACTTTGATAAATTAGTTAGAAATAACTTACAGGAGGTAAATATGAACAACGACAAACCTATTATGGGATGGGCTGTTGCTGGAACCCTGTTTGCTATTATTAATCTTATAACATTTATAGTTGCAAACAGACCTATTGGTGCCTCAACAGCTTTTCCTTACATTGGAAATGTTATATTTCCTGCAATTGAAAATGAGTACTGGAAGGAAATAAAGACATCAGGCTTTTGGGAAGCTTGGTTTCTTCTTGGAGGATTAATAGGAGCTTTTATAACATCAAAATTAACAAAAACATTCAGGTTTACTTTAACTCCTATTTACTGGGAAAAAAATCTACAGATGGGGACTGTTTCAAGAGTAGTATTTGCATTTGTTGGTGGTTTTTTACTTATCTTTGGTGCAAGAATGGCTGGAGGGTGTACGTCAGGACATATGTTTAGTGGTGGAATGCAGTTAGCTGTTAGTTCTCTATGGTTTGCTTTATTTGCTTTTATTGGGGGACTTGTAGCAGCAAATCTAATATACAGAAGGAGGTATAGAGATTGAGCACAATAATAACAGCTTTTATCATAGGACTTTTCTTTGGTGCAATTATGCAGCTTGCACAGCTTGATAGATTAGCAAAAGTTATTGGTGCATTTTTACTAAAGGATTTAACAATTCCTAAAGCTTTGCTTATGGCAATGGGTGTAGGAGCTATTCTTATATACACAGCTGAGTACTTTGGATTTATTCATTTTCATATTAAACCTTTTTATCCTGTTGGTATTGCAATAGGAGGAATTATATTTGGAATAGGAATGGTAATAGTTGGTTACTGCCCTGGTAGTATGCCTGAAGCTGTAGGTGAAGGAAGAATTGATGCTTTATTTGGTATTATAGCTGGGATTATTGGTGGTGTTATATTTACAATGATTTTCCCTGTCTATGAAAACTCTTTCCTACACGGAACAGTTGTAGGAAAACCTGTTTTAGCTGACTTATTTGGATTAAGTGGTACTTCAAAGTGGCTTTTCTCTGTTTTTGTTGGTGGAGTATTTATAGGTTTAGCGTTTCTAGTAGATAAACTTGAGAAGAAGTATCTCCAGTAGTTATTGAGGGGGAATTGTTTCCCCTTCAATTCCCTTTTTTTTCTTCTTAAAAAATATCTCATAAACTACAAACATTACAATTCCTAATGTTATTGCAGAATCAGCAATGTTAAAGGCAGGCCAGTGGTAGTTTTTTATATGCCAGTCTATAAAATCCCTAACAGCACCAAGAAAGATTCTGTCATACAGATTTCCTAATGCTCCTCCAGATATTAAAGCAAGAGCATAAAGCTGAATAGGATGAAGAGAATTTTGCTTTTTGTAAGCATATATGATTGCCAATAAAACAGCAATTAAAGATGCAAAGATAAGAACAAGTTTTCTTACAAATTCTGGAGCCTGAGCTAAAATTCCAAAGGCAGCTCCTCTATTCCACACTAACGTTAAATCAAAAAAACCGGGGATTAGGGTTATGTTTTTATCTGCTAAAAATCTCTCTGCCAGTTCCTTAGTTAAGATATCTAGAAAAATAATAAAGAAAACTATTGCTAAAAATAGATAAAATCGTTTCAATCTAATCTTTTACTCCGGCAGTTTTTTA
>JALWKR010000193.1 GCA_027081375.1 Persephonella sp. | reverse complement strand
GTTATAGACAGTGGTACTGAAGTAGGTAAAAATGGATTTTTAAACTTTGATGATGAAGGAGTTCCTTCAAGAAAAAATGTTTTAATAGAAAATGGTTTTCTTGTTGGATACATGTACGATAGATTAACTGCAATGAAGGAAAATAAAGAACCTACAGGAAACGGCAGAAGAGAAAACTTCAGGCATATACCTATGGTTAGAATGACAAATACATATATAGCTCCAGGAAAAGACAATCCTCATGATATACTTGCTGATACAAAAAAAGGTATATTTGTTGTAAAAATGGGAGGAGGACAGGTAAACACTGTAAATGGGGACTTTGTGTTTGAGGTTATAGAAGGCTATCTTATAGAAAATGGAAAAATAACATATCCAATAAAAGGAGCTTCTTTAATAGGAAATGGTCCAAAAGTATTAATGGATATAGATGCTGTTGGTTATGACTTAGGTTGGTCAATTGGAACATGTGGAAAAAGTGGACAGGGTGTACCTGTAGGAGATGCTCAACCTACAATAAGAATTAAAGAATTAACTCTTGGAGGGGTTGTGTGAAAAACAAAGCTGTTTTTTTAGACAGAGACGGTGTAATAAATAAAGACTTTGGATATGTTCATAAAATAGAAGATTTTCATATATATCCTGAGGTATTTCCTGCACTAAGAAAACTTCAAGAAGCAGGGTATAAGCTTCTTATAGTAACAAATCAATCAGGTATTGCTGTCGGATATTACACAGAAGAGGATTTTCTAAAGCTAACTGAATATATGCTTAATGTGTTTAAAAAAGAAGGAATACATATTGATAAGGTATACTACTGCCCCCATCATCCTGAAGGTGTTATTCCTGATCTGTCTTTTAAATGTGATTGTAGGAAGCCTGAAAGTGGAATGATAAAACAGGGAATAAAGGAGTTTAATATAGACCCATCTGCTTCATTTCTTATAGGAGATAAAGAAAACGATATAAAAGCTGCCCATAAAGAAGGTATAAAAGCTGCTTTAGTAAAAACAGGTCAAGGGATGAAATATGTAGCTAATACTGAAGCTGATTTCATAGGAGAAAACATACTTGACGTTGTTGAAAACTTTATACTAAAAGAAGCAAAAGTTTAAAAGTATTTGAGGTTAATAAAAAAATTTAACTCTTAGTTATTTTTTAGAATGTTTTTAACAAACTCTAAAGGAAGATCTAAAACTTCAGCAATTTCTTTTGCACTCATATTTAGTTTCCTATGTAATTTTATAACATCTTCACGTTTTGCTTCTAATTTTCCTTTTTCTAAACCTTCTTTTAACCCATCCTTGAAAAAAGGATGATTCTCTATTGTTTCTCTATCAAATGTTATAGGCATCTTTTTAACCTCTAACTTGAATTCTTCTACTAATTTAGACCTTATTGTTAGCAGGTTCAATAATTTTTTCAAATAATCTCTTCTTTCCCTCTCTGGCAGTTTATAAAGCTCTGTTAAAAGTTCTCTAAAATACTTTTCTGGTTCTCTTATATCGCACAACACTGCTAATATTTTATCTGTTATGCTATTGCTTTTAAACAGTTCTTCGCAGCTTATCTCTCTTATGTCTTTCAGCTCATAGTTGAAAGTGAGGTTTTCTATTTCTATACTGTTTTTCATATTAAGAGGTTTTTCTCCAACATACAAAACCATCTGTTTGATTTTTCTGTTTGGATATTTGGAAGAGATAAGAACAAAATACTCAAGCATTCTAAAGGGCATATTTTTATCGTTTTGGGTTTGCAGTTCTAGATGAAAAATAGAGCCATCCTCAAGTTCAACAAGAAAATCAGCTCTTCTTTCTTTTACTTGTGGTAAGGATGTATCTAGAAGCTTTTTAGCGTTTTTACCAGAAAGCAGCTGAACAAACTTAGAAGGGATTTCCTGAATAATATCTCTAAGGGTTATGTCTATTTTTCCCAATATACTAGCCTTTTGATAGGTTTTAAATCTCTTCGTTTTATTGCGTTTGGGTACTTAAAGAAAATTTCAGACCAGACAGTTCACAGCCGTCGGGTCACAAAAATGTTTTAACTTTGTGTGTTTCTTTTGGATAAATTCTTAACTTTAAAAACTTCTATCATCCTGTATAATTTCTACAAAATTTCCGTCAGGGTCTTTTATAAAAAAGTAAAGAATACCTGTTCTTCCTTTATTTATTTTTGTATCTTCAGAAATAATTCCTTTTTCTATAAAGAAATCTCTAGCTTTTTCTATATCGTTCACTTTTAATGCAAAATGTTTAACTCCTAAAATTTTCAAATCTTCCCATAGATTAAGGATTTCTCTTTTTTTGTAATCTTTAAAGGAAAATACCTCCAAAATAAATCCATTTAGGTAAAGATGTTTTATTTCAAGATTTTCATCTTTATACGATGCTACTTCTTTAAATCCAAACAACGAATAAAACTCTATAGCTTTTTGTATATTTGATACTGATATAGCTATATGGTGAATGTTAAATTCCATTCTAACCTCTTTATCTCTTAACTACATGAAGAGTCCCTTTTGTTGGAAAAATACCTGAGCAGTAGGGACAGGTGAATATAAAATCTCCTGGGTATATCATTTTTACCTTAATTTCCTTTGTTTCTCCTTCCTTAATATTTTCAACCATAACATCATAAGGAGGAAGAATATAAAAGCAGTGTCCGTAATATCTCTCTGAATAATCGTTTCCTATTCCTTCATCAACAGCTGTTATTCTAAATAAAACAACCTTTCCATATGGAACAGTTATTTCATTTGGCTGATAACCTTGTTTAGAAACCTTTATATCTACAACAATATCAGGTTTTTCTTCTGTTTTAGTTGAACAACTAACCAATATTGTTAGTAAAGTTAGTATACTTACGAATAAGATTTTTGAGCCTATGAATTTTTTCATCTATCTCCCTGATTAACTTTTTTATCTCTTTTTTCTCTTTAGCAGTTGCTTTTGAAAGTTTCTTTATAAGCTCTTCTTTCTTTTGTTGAAGAACTTTTATCTGCGATTTTATTTCAACTCTTATATCTGAAATGTCAGGAATTTTGTCCTTAGAAGCTGAATTTGCTGAAAAAGGAAGAGATAAACTAAAAAGTATCAACATTGTTAAAATTTTCTTCATGTTTACTCCTCTTTAAGTTTTTTGTAAACTTCTTCAACCTTTTTTCTTAAATCCTCTAATGTAGAGGTATTTTCTATAACAATATCTGCATACTTTACTTTCTCATCAATAGGCATCTGAGATTTTATTCTTTTTATAGCCTCTTCTTTTGACATTCCCTTTTCTAACAGTCTTTTTAGTTGAAGCTCCTCAGGTGCATATA
>JALWKR010000192.1 GCA_027081375.1 Persephonella sp. | reverse complement strand
TGAACCACATTCTGGACATCTTATGTGTTCTTGGTATTTCCTTGGTCTCCCTCTCTTTCCCATAGTTCTTATTCTACGATACTTTTAGCTATTTTGGGATAGGACTACCCTTTTCACCCCAGTTATTGACAATTTCAATCTCATACTCAACTGGTACTTTTTTTAATAGGATTTCCCCAGCTGATTTCATACTTTTTTCCAGTATTTTAGCTATCTCTTCCACTTTTTCTTCTTCTGTTTCAACAACTATCTCATCATGAACAAGATTTACAATGTACGCATCTTTTCCTTTTGTTTCTCTTCCAAAAAACACAACTGCCATTTTTAGAATATCGCTACCTGTAGCCTGAATTGGATAGTTAACTGCATCTGTGAACCTATTTACAGCCATTTTTCTTCCAAGAAGAGAATAAACAGTTATCTTTCTTTTTTCCTCTAATAGCTTTTTAACTTTTTCATGCCACTCTTTAAAACCTTTGTATACTTCAAAAAATTTAGCGTGAAACATTTGAGCTTCTTTAAGGGTTATATCTATTCCATAGTTACTTTTTGCGTACTGCATAAGAGATTTTGGGGATATGCCGTATATAAGACCAAAGTTTATAGCTTTTGCCATCTGACGTTCTTCTTTAGTTATCTCTTTATAATCTTTTCCTAGTATTAAAGAAGCTGTGAACCTGTGTAAGTCTTTACCCTGTTTAAAAGCTTCTATCATTGTTTCTTCATTTACATATTCAGCTGCAATTCTAAGTTCAATCTGGGAATAATCTGCAACTATGAGCTTCTTTCCCTTTGGAGCTTCAAAAAGAAAACGTATCTCCCTTGGAATGTTTTGCAGATTTGGTTTCATAGAGGCCATTCTTCCAGTTGGAGCTCCAATTTGTTTAAACTCTCCGTATATTCTGCCGTTTTTTATATGCTCTTTTAATTCCTTTAATTTATCTAAAAGTTTTTTCTCTCCTCTAATTTCTAAAAGTTTTTTAATTTCTTCTCTATCTATATATGGTCTTAATGCACTATCTTGGGAAGATAAAGAACCTTTTTGGGTCTTTGGTAGTTTTAGCCCTAGTTTATTTGTAATCCAGTAGGCTACCTTTTGTGGAGAAAAAGGATCTACACCGTAATTTCTAACAAACTCTATATAATCTCTTTGATATTTTGAAGACTTTTCTTTGTATAGATTTCTTAGAACCTCTTCATTTACAGGAACTCCTGTTAGTTCCATTAGAGCTAAAAAAGGAACAAATGCCATCTCAACAACAGCAACAGCATTGTCTAATCCAAAAGTTTTATGTATCTTTCCTGTTGCTTTATGGGGAGTTTCAATCTCATTAAGTTTTTCTCTTAAAATGGGATATATCTCCCTTAAAGCTTCTATATCTTTTGCTGCATATTCTAGCTGCTCCTGAGACAGGTTTTTTAATCCCCAAGCAGATTTTTGCTGGGTTTTATCTAGATAGTTATCTGCCAGCCTATAAGATAAAGCAGCTAAAGAGTGTTTTTCTTTATGGAGGTTCTCCGCTAAAAGCTGTGAAGCTATCATAGTATCAAATACAATTTCTGGAAATATATTAAAATTTGATTTCAAAAACTTTATATCAAACTTAAGATTATGCCCAATGATGCCTTTTTCTTCTAAAACAGGTTTTAGATAAGATGCAAATTCAGGAATTCTAAACATATCATATAGGAATATAACCTCGTTATTTCCAAGCTGAATAAGTCTTATTCTGTCATTGTGAAAATCTATATCTGAAAAGCTTTTAACAGCTACTTCTGTGTCAAGATATAGAAATTTATCATTTTCAAAAAAAGACAGACTTTCCTTTGCTTCTTCAAGAGAAAAAATATATCTGTACATGTTGTTAACCTAAAGGAAGATTAGTTAGTTTAGATAATATCTGAGATTGTAGGACGAGATTCAAGTAGTTTTTTTGTGTAGGGATGTTTAGGATTATCAAAAACATCAAAAACATTTCCTTCTTCAACAATTTCACCTTTATATATAACAAGGACTCTATCTGCTACTTCTGCTACTACTCCTAAATCATGGGTGATAAGTAGTATAGATAGTCCTAAATCTTCTTTTAGGTGTTTAAATAGCTTAAGTATTTGTGCGGAAACTGTTACATCTAAAGCTGTTGTTGGTTCATCTGCTAGAAGAATTTCTGAACGATTTGCTACTGCAATTGCTATTACTACTCTCTGTTTTAATCCTCCTGAAAGTTCGTGAGGGTATTGATAAAAACGCCTTTCAGGTTCAGGTATATGAGCTTTTCTCATTGATTCTATTGCTATCTCTTTTGCCTTTGTTTTAGATACATTCTGATGAGCTAATATTGCTTCTACAATCTGTTCTCCAACAGTGAGAAGAGGATTTAGCACAGCTGAAGGTTCTTGGAATACCATAGATATTATATTTCCTCTTATTTTTCTTAGGGTAGATTCATCTTCTTTAAGGATGTTATCAATTCTTAATTTTTTAGAGTTTAATGATATTTTCCCTGATACTGATGCATACTTAGGAAGAAGTTTTAAAATAGAGTAGCATGTAACGCTTTTTCCTGAGCCAGACTCTCCAACAAGAGCAACTATCTCTCTTGGGTATAACTCAAAAGAGATTCCTCTAATTGCTTCAACAGTTTGATTTTCTACATGAAATTTTACAGAAAGGTTTTCAATAGAAAGGACAGGGGAAGAAAGTTTTTTATCCATTTCCCCTGCCCCTTTTGGTTTATTTTTGTGGAGCTAAAACATCAAGGATTTTTTCTATCTTATCAGCTGGCATGTATCCAGATATAACAATTCCTCCAGGGAATATTAAAGTTGGCGTTCCTGTTGTCCCTGCACTTTGAGCAAACTTGTAATTCATTGAAATTACTTGTCTAGGATCTTTACCACAGTTTTTAGCTTTCTCTTCTCCTTCCTGTGCTAATTTTGACAATGTTTCTACATCTCTTTTTCTTACAGCTTCAAAAGATTTCTCTAAAATTTCAGCTTTTTCTTTATTGTCTTTTGCACAAACAATATTTGCTGAAATTCCTCCTGCGTGTTTATGGAAGCTGAGAGGGAACAGGATAATTTCAACTTTTAAATCTTTTCTTTTTGCAAGTAATTTTTTTAGTTCATCATCTAATTTTGCACAGAATGGACATTCAGGATCATCTATTACATAAATAGTTGTTTTTCCATTTGGATTTCCTAAAACAACTATTCCAGACCTATCAAGATCCTGAACCCCTTTTAAATCAGCAACTTTAATTTCATTAAACGTTGGTCCTAAAACTTGAGCTAATTTTTCTACTTTTTCTTTTCCTATAGTTTCAGCTAACTTCTCTTTACGCTCTTTTATAGCTGCATTAGCAAGTTCTTGAGTTCTTGTTCTTGTAAGATCTTCCTGTTTTGCTATATCTATAATTCTTCCCATAATTAAATATTTAAGACCACAATCCACATACACAGGAAATCTTCTACCGTTGACATCAACATCAACTTCATACAGCGTTTCAATAGGAGATTTTGTTACTCCTACTACTTGAACCCCTCCCTTTAGATAATCTTTTAGAAGAGATTTTGCTTTCTCAACTGTAAAATCTTTTAAAGGTACACATTTAGCTGTATTATTCTCTTCAGCGTTTGTAGCTGAAAATACAACAGCAGCAGAAACAACCCCCGCTAAAAGTTTCTTTTTAAACATTAAAATCCTCCTTTTTATTTAATTTTCCATTATTTAACTTTTAATAATGTGAAATATTTATGAAACAAGTGCTTTTATTATCTCCTCTATTTTTCTTTCATCTTCAAGAATATTTCTATCTGTTATTGCAATACCGTTTGGTAATATAAGGGCAGGTGTCATTTTTAAGCCACTTCTTTTAAAGAATAAAAAGTTTCTTTCAAGAATTACATTTCCAAACTTACACTCTTTTCCTAATTCTTTGAGAGTTTTCTTATCTCCTTTTCTAGTTGCTTCAAACGCCTTTTCCAAAATTTCTACTTTTTCTTTTGGATCCTTTTCACATATAACTCTTTCGGCGACTTTTGCACCTAAAGGATGAAATTTCCAGTGAATTAATATTACATCTAATCTAACTTGAGGGTACTTTTTAAGAACTTTTTCTATTAAAGGAGCAAATTTGGCACAGTGAATACATTCAGGCTCTTCAAATGAATATAGCTGAATTTTTCCTTCTGGATTTCCAAGCACTACATTATTGTCCTTTGGTAGCTCATCAGGGTTAATAAACTGAACATTAATTAACCCTTCTTTTCCTAATATTTTTGCTATTTTTTCCCCTTTTTCTTTACCTAATTTTTCTATTAAAACTTCCTTTTTAGCTTCTAAAGTCTTTGGTTTGTATTCAGCTATAGTTAACTCTGGAAGGATTGTCTTATCTTCAAGATTAACAATTTTTCCATAGAAGAAATGCTCAAGGTTACAGTCAATATAAACAGGAATAATCTTTCCTTTTCTTATTAGGACAACCTCATAAACTCCTGGCATAGGAGATTTTCTAACATCAAATACCTCATGACCTTTTAAAAATGGCTTTAATACTTCATAAACTTCCTGTTTAGTTACTGTTTGAGGATAAAGACATTTTTCCCAGCCTGTTTTTACCTCAGTTTTTGGAGTTGTTTTCTCTGCCTCCCCCATTTTTGCAGGTTTTTCTGCACAGGAGAGTGAAAATAATACTGCTGAAGATAAAATACTTCCTACTATTTTTGTTCTTATTTTGGACATAAGGTAACCTCCCTTTAAATGTATAATATTTTTAAACCATAGTTTAACACACAGGAGGAAAATTTCGTGAAAATAGCAATAGGTTGTGATCATGCTGGTTATCAGTACAAAGAAATGGTAAAAAAACATCTTGAAGAAAAGGGATTTGAGGTAATAGATAAGGGAACTTACTCAGAAGAAAGGGTTGACTATCCAGTATACGGTGAAGCTGTTGCAAATGCTGTTGCTTCAGGAGAGGCAGATAAAGGAATTGTTATATGTGGAACAGGGATAGGTATTTCTATATCAGCAAATAAAGTTAAAGGAATTAGGGCTGCACTGTGTACAAATGAGTATATGGCAAGAATGGCAAGAAAGCATAATGACGCAAACATTCTTGCTTTTGGAGCGAGAGTTTTGGGGATAGATGTTGCACTTGGAATTGTGGACGAGTTTTTCTCAACAGATTTTGAAGGTGGAAGACATGAGAGAAGAGTAAATCTAATAAAAGAGATTGAAGAAAAAAATTTTTGTAAATAAAAATCAGGAGGTTTGAATAATTGTTAGAACACTTAAAAAAACAGGATCCTGAAATTTTTGAAGCTATATCTAAAGAATTTAGAAGACAGCAAGAACATCTTGAAATGATTGCTTCTGAAAACTACACATCCTACGCTGTTATGGAAGCTCAAGGTTCAGTTTTAACAAATAAATATGCAGAAGGTCTTCCCCATAAAAGATATTACGGAGGCTGTGAATATGTTGATATAGCTGAAGACCTTGCTATAAAAAGGGTAAAAGAGATTTTCAATGCAGAACATGCAAATGTTCAGCCCCACTCAGGTTCACAGGCAAACCAAGCTGTTTTCTTTTCTCAGCTTAAGCCAGGTGACACAATAATGGGAATGAGCCTTGCCCATGGAGGACACCTTACCCACGGGGCAAAGGTAAACCTCTCAGGGATTGTTTTTAATGCTGTTCAGTATGGAGTAAATCCTGAAACTGAGCTTATAGACTACGATGAAGTTTACAAACTTGCAAAAGAACATAAACCAAAAATGATTGTTGCTGGTGCTTCAGCATACTCAAGGATAATAGACTGGGAAAGATTTAAGGAAATAGCAGATGAAGTAGGAGCTCTTTTAATGGTTGATATGGCTCATTATGCTGGACTTATAGCAGGAGGAGCTTATCCATCACCAGTTCCTTATGCTGATTTTGTCACATCAACAACCCATAAAACCCTTAGAGGACCAAGAGGTGGCTTTATTCTCTGTAAAGATGAGTATGCAAAAGATATAGATAAATGGGTATTCCCAAGACTTCAAGGTGGTCCTTTAATGCATGTGATAGCTGCAAAAGCTGTAGCCTTTAAAGAAGCAATGACTCCTGAGTTTAGACAGTACGCAGCTCAAACAGTGAGAAATGCAAAAGCTCTTGCTGAAGAGCTAAAAGCAGAAGGTCTTAGAATAGTTTCTGGTGGAACAGATTCACATATTGTTTTAGTAGACCTTAGACCTCTTAATGTAAAAGGAAATCAGGCTGAAGAAGCCCTAGGAAAAGCAAACATAACAGTGAATAAAAATGCTATTCCTTTTGACCCAGAAAAGCCTATGGTTACTTCTGGTATAAGACTTGGAACAGCTGCTTTAACAACAAGAGGAATGAAAGAAGATGATATGAGAAGAATAGCTAAAAATATAGTTAAGGTTCTTAAAAATCTTGATGATGAAAAAGTTATTCAAGAAGTCAAAGAAGATGTTTTATCTCTCTGCTCAACATATCCTCTATATCCAGAATGGACTAAAGACTACTTAGGATAAATCTAAGGGGCTAAAAGCCCCTTCATAAAAATGAGATATGAAAAAACATTTTCAACTTTTATAGACGTAGTAAAAGGTATATCTGTTGGTTCCTTTGTTGCCTCAATGGTGGGATATCTGCTTCAAGATAAAAGTAATAGTTGGTTTCTTGCTGTATCTGGAACTATATTTTTTATAATAGCAATGCTAGTATCCTTACTTTATGACAAAAAGAAAGGAGAAAAAGATGAATGATTTAATAGCATTAATGCTTTTTATACTTTTTTCCGTGTTAACAATTGGCTTTTTCTTCCTTTTCCTTCCAATATACCTTGATAAAAAGAAAAAACAGCATCAGTGAGGAATTAAATGCAGATAAAAATGTATCCTTTATTTAAAACTGTTCATATATTTACAAAAGCAAGTGAAGAAGCAAAAGCTTTTTCCTTAAGACTAAAAAACTGGCTGAATAGTTATGCTATAAAGTCAGAGATTTTTGAAAATCTTTCAGAACTTGAGCATGAAGAAAACCTTAAAGGAACAGATCTGCTTCTAGTTGTTGGAGGAGATGGTTCCCTTCTCATAACAGCAAGAAGAGTAGCAAAGTATGGAATACCTATACTTGGAATAAACCTTGGCAGACTTGGCTTTTTAACAGAAGTAAATGAGGATGAAGCTTTTGATGTTTTAGCTGAAATACTTTCTAAGCCACTGTGTATATCAAGAAGAATGATGTTAAGGGCTACCCTTGTAAGAGATGGAAAAGAGATACTTAAAGCTGATGTTTTAAATGATGTTGTTGTAAATAAAGCTATCCTTGCAAGAATAGTAGACGTTGCTGTTTATGTTGGAGATAGATATATAACAACGTACAATGGAGATGGAATTATAGTTTCCACTCCTACAGGTTCTACAGGATATGCCCTTTCTGCAGGAGGACCAATTGTTTATCCAATGATGGAAAACTTTCTTATTGTTCCAATATGTCCCCACACTCTTACTGATAGACCTTTAATGCTTCCTCCTTATGAACCTATTACTATAGAGATGGTAGCAAAAGAAAAAGATGCGTGGCTTACGTTAGACGGACAGGAAGGAACTCAACTTCAGTACGGAGACAAAATCATTGTAAAACAGTCTCCTTACTACACATATTTAGTTAGAACTCCTGATAAAAACTACTTTGATATTCTAAGGGACAAGTTAGGATGGAAATAAGAGTAGGTATAGGTTTTGATATACACAGATTAGAAGAAGGTAGGGAGCTCGTAATAGGGGGAGTGAAAATCCCCTACGAAAAAGGCTGGGTTGCCCATTCAGATGGAGATATCTTTTTTCATGCTTTAACTGATGCCCTTCTCGGAGCTATAGGATACGGAGATATAGGACAGCTTTTTCCTGACAGCGACAAAAAATGGGAAGGAGCAGATAGCAGTATTTTTTTAAAAGAAGCTTATAGAATTGTGAAAGAAAAGGGTTATTCCATAGTAAATATAGATGGATATATAATCCTTCAAAAACCAAAGCTTCTTTATTACAGAAAAAAAATCATAGAAAATACAGCAAAAATATTAGATATAGATGTATCACGAATTTTTATAAAAGGAAAAACTTTTGAGAAAATTGGAGAGATAGGAGAAGGAAAGGCAGGAATGTGCGAAGTGGTTGTGCTACTTAGGAAGGGGGAGTGAGATGAGATTTTTAAAAATTTTTTTAGTATTACTATTCTTAAGCAGTGTATCTTTTTCTCAGGAAGTAGTTATTATAGATTATGCTCTAACTACAGGTATAAAGAACAAAGATCCTGTAAACAGACTAGATAGTTTTCCAAATACAGTTAAAAGAATTTACCTCTGGACGAAAGTAAAAGCTTTAAATCCTCCAACGTATATATACCATGTTTGGTATTATGAAGGAAAAGAGATGGCTAGAATAAGGCTTTATATTAAGTATCCTATATTTAGAACATGGAGTTTTAAAACGTTAATGCCTCAGTGGGTAGGCAGTTGGAAAGTTGTTGTTGAGGATAGAGAAGGAAATCCTATTTTTGAAAAAAACTTTAAAGTTTACAAAGAAAATTAAACTCCTATCTCTTTAAGTATAATTTCTTCTGCATTTTTTATAGCAAAACTTTTTATTCTATCTTCCAATAGGGATAAATCTTTAGAGAAAAAGTCTTTTATTTTTTCCTTCAAGACTTTTTCATTTAAATTCTTTTCTTCAACTATATAGGCTAACCCCTTTTCCTCAAGCCATTTTACATTGAAATATTGATGATTGGAAGCTGCATATGGATAAGGAATAAATACAGCAGGTTTTCCAAACAAAATTAACTCTGATACTGTTCCAGCTCCAGACCTTGAAATTACTATATCTGAAGCTTTATATAAAAGTCCCATATCTTCAAAATACTCAAAACTCTTTATATTAGGCAATTTTTTGTTTAAACTGGAATTTTTTCCTGTGATTATAATGAAAAATATTCCTTTTTCTTTTTCTGCTAGACTTTCACCTATTTCTGTTAGTTTTTTAGCTCCTTGACTACCTCCAAAAATAAGAACTACATCTTTTTCCTGAGGAATTCCCAGTAGTCTTCTTGCTTCCTCTTTAGAAATGGATAAACGCTTTTTTAAGCTATTTCTTATAGGAAAACCTGTTAAAAAAGTTTTTTCTTGAGGAAAATATTTTTTTGAATACTCAAAGGTTATAAAAATTTTTTTTGCTAAGTAAGATAAAACCTTATTTGTATAAGAAGGTACAGAATTTTGCTCATGTATATAAAGGGGAACTCTCTCTAAAAATGCTGCTAAACCTAAAGGTAAAGACGCATATCCTCCAAAGCATATAGCAAAATCTGGTTTTTCTTTTTTTAATATTTTTTTTACTTTAAGGGTTGTATTAAGAAGTTTAGCAGTAGAAATAACTTTACCTTTTAGACTTTTTCCTCTAACTCCTTTTGTATCAAAAAGAATTTTTTCTCCGTAAGGAAAATCTTTTTTTCCTTCAATTCCGTTTTTTGTTCCTATATAAAAAATAGAAAATCCTTTTTTGTGTAAAGCTTCACTTATAGACAAAGCAGGATAAAAATGTCCTCCTGTTCCTCCACCTGCAATAAATACTTTTTTCATAGCGAACAGATCTGTGAAAGCTCTAGTTTCTCAACAGGAATGTTCCCAATAAGAAGGCTTTTTAACTTTTCAAAAGCAGGAGATTCATCAGTTATAAAAATCTTTCTTAAACCAGTCTCATCTTTTGGTATATGGTGTTTTTGAAGATACTCAGTTATTGCCTGAGAAGAGTCAACAATATTTATGTGAGGATAAAGTTTTTTTATTGTGTCTTTTAAAAGAGGGTAATGGGTACATCCAAGTATAAGGGTATCAATACCTTTTTCAATAAGTTCATCTAAATACTCTTTTACAACCATCTTAGCAATGTGATTATCTATCATTCCTTCTTCAACAAGAGGAACAAAAAGGGGACATGCTTTCTGATAAACCTCCACATCTGCTTTTTCTAAAAGGAGATTTTTATAAGACTGGCTTTTAACGGTTCCTTGAGTTCCTATAATCCCTATTTTTCTATTTCTTGTTATTCTCAAAGCAAGGTCAACTCCTGGTTCCACAACACCTACAACAGGTATATCCAGTTCTTTTCTTAGAACATCAAGAGCATAAGAAGAAGCTGTATTACAGGCTATTACAAGAGCATCTATACCAAAATTATAAAGATAGTTCCCACATTCTAGACTGTATCTTATAACTGTTTCTGGAGATTTGTTCCCATAAGGAACTCTTGCTGTATCTCCAAGATAGTAAAGGTCTGTTTTAGGAAAATGCTTTGCTATTTCTCTAAAAACTGTTAATCCACCAATTCCTGAATCAAAAACTCCTATAGGCATTTTATTCCTCTAAAAGCTCTTTTATATCAACTTTTGGTGCATCTGACCAAAGCCATTCAAGGTTATAATACTCTCTAAGTTCTGGAATGAATATATTAACCATTACATCTCCGTAGTCTATAGCTATCCACCTTCCTTCGGAATATCCTTCAACGTGAGCTGGCAATACACCTTCTTTTTTTAGGTTAGAAACTATTTCGTCAGAAATAGCTTTTGTATGAACTGGGACTTCTCCTGTAATAATAACCATATAATCAGCAATAGGAGAAACTTTTCCTATCTCTAAAACAACAATATCCTCACCTTTTTTATCTAGAGCTGACCTTACTATCTTTTTTAAAAGTTCTTTTGTTTCGATTTTTCAACCTCCTTTAAAAGATTTTTTGCTTTTTCAGCATACTGGCTATCTGGATAGTTTTCAATGATATATTTAAGTATAGCTATTCCTTTTTCTCTACCTTTTTTAATTCTATCTTTTAAAGTATATAAATGTTTCTCTAAGAGCTGTTTTCTGTTAGAAAGGACATATCTTTTTTGAATATCCTTTTCATTTTTTATTTTTTTTTCTATCATTGATATACGGCTTTCATAATCTTTTATTTTCTCCCTGTACTGATAAGGAAGTTTTAAAAGATTTTCAGCTATCTTAAACTCTATCTTTTTTGTGTCTAAAACATCACTATACTCATCATAAGCTTTCTGATAATATTTATAGGCTCCATAGTATTTTCCTAGATGTTCGTATAGCTGTGCTATCTCTAGTAAGTGCTGTGCTTTAATAAGAGTAGCTTTTTTTATTATTTCTTTTGCTTTTTTTGCATAAACTGAATCTGGATAGTTTTCTACTAACTCTTCTGCTTTTTCAATAGCTTTGTCAACATATGTTAAATCTCTTTCTGCTCCTGGGGAAACTTTTAAATATGAGTCTGCAAGTTTGTAAAGAACTTCTGGCACTTGTGGAGCAGTTGGGAAAAGCATTAGAAACTCTTCAAACTCAACAATAGCATCAACATAGTTTTCATCTAAGTAGTAAGTATTTGCAAGCATATATCTAAGTTGTAAAAGCTCTTTTGTTGTAAGACCTTCTGCTTTGTATATAGCCTCTTTTAGATATTTTCTTGCGTCTGAGAACTCACCTTTTTTATAGTAAGAGAAAGCTTTCGATATAACATCTTTTTTTTCTACTTTCTGGGCACAGGAAAATAGAATACCAGCAGATATAACTCCTACAAAAACTTTTTTCATGCTACTCTCTCTATTATGTATTTATCAATGTTTAAGGTATTATCATAAGATATTTCTATAAAATCTTCCATTTTTAAGGTTTGTAAAAACTTGGTTATATGTTCTTTGAGAGTAGGATTTACAGTTATCTTAATTTTTGCAAATGGTTTCATTTCTTCTATCTTCTTTTCTATCTCAAATAAAACAAGCTGATAACTCTTTATAAGTCCTTTTCCCTTACACGTGGAACAAACATCACTAAGCTGTTTTATTAAACTTTCCTCAAGTTTTTTTCTTGTAAGTTCTAAGAGACCAAGGGATGTAAAGTCTTTTATTTTGATTGGTCTTTTGTCCCTTTTCACTTCGTTTTTTAAGAACTCAATAAGAGATTTTTTCCTCTCTTCATCTTTCATATCAATAAAGTCAATAATAATAATTCCACCTAAATCTCTTAGCCTCAGATGTTTTGCAATCTCTTTTGCTGCTTCAAGGTTTGTATGATATGCAGTATCTTCTAAAGATTTGTGTTTACAGTGCTTCCCACTGTTTACATCTATTGTTACTAAAGCCTCTGTTTCTTCTATAACAAGATACCCGCCACTTTTTAGCCAAACATAAGGATTTAAAATTTTTCCTATTATTTTTTCCACCTGATAGTAGCTGTATAAAG
Organism: Persephonella sp.; assembly: GCA_027081375.1. GTDB lineage: Bacteria > Aquificota > Aquificia > Aquificales > Hydrogenothermaceae > JAADDV01. The sequence continues at coordinate 1,179 of JALWKR010000192.1, read as the reverse complement.
TTACTCCTTTATTTTTAAATAGCTCTATCTCTATACTCTTGTTTGGGTAATTTTTCTTTATATGCTTTTTTAAAGCTTTATACATACTAATATCATCTGTTACTATCTTTTGAATATCCCCTGCGTAATCCCTTATAAGAGAAAATACTTTATCTTTATCTTCATATATTAGAGAAGGCATTTTTTTCTTTTTTGCCTGCTCTGTTATATTTTTCCAAAGTGTTTTTAATGAAAGAAAATCTTCAATTATACTTTCTGGAGGTGCGTGTTCTGCAGAAGTTCTTATAATAAAACCGTAACCCTCCTCATTAAAAGGTTCTAGCAGTTCTTTTATTTCTTCTTTTAAATGTTTATTTTCTATCTTTGATGATATAGAAACCTGATTTGTTGTTGGTAAAAGGACTAAATATTTTCCAGGCAAGGTTATTTTACAGGTTAGTTTTGCTCCTTTCGTGCTAATGGCAGATCTTTTAACCTGAACAACAATAGATTTTCCTTTTTCTACTGAAGGGCATATTTTGTCAATATCTTTTAAAGGTAAAAAAGCTTCTCTATCTTCCCCTATATCTACAAATGCTGCGTTCATTGCAGGAACAATTCTTTTTACTTTACCTTTGTAAATATTCCCTGATTGTTTTATATTTTCAATGTATTCAACTCTAAGTTCTACAGCTTCTTTATTTTCAAAAAGAATAAACATATATAAGTTGTAAGAAGAGACAATTACTAACTCTCTATCCAAGAAATAACCTGTACTTTTCGAAGTATTTTAGATGGAATAAATAATAACTTTTGAAATGATTCTTATCAAGAGATAAGAGAAAACCTTGAAAATAAAAAAATAAGGGGAAAAATCCCCTTATTAGTTGGACTTTTTGATTTTTCCTGATATAAAATCAGCGTCTCTTTCTGGAAGTTTTTGAACCCATGTCATTAATGGTTCTTTACATTCAGGAAGTCTAACCTGTTTACATGTATCTATACAGTTTCCACAAACTATACAGGCCTGAATTCCTTTATAGAAATCATTTATATAAGCCATTCTTCTTGGATCTAATGCCATAGGACAGTTTTTAATACACTCTTTACATGTTCCACAATCTGCAAGGTCAAATTTAGGATCCATAGTTGGTTTAAATTTGTGGTGGTAAGGAGTAATTTTTTGATATATACCTGTTG
>JALWKR010000191.1 GCA_027081375.1 Persephonella sp. | reverse complement strand
CTCCAGGGGAAGCAGCGGCAAATCCAGCCTCTATAACATCTACATTGAGCTTCTCTAACTGTTTTGCCATAGTAACCTTTTCTTCTACTGTCATAGAGAAACCTGGAGCCTGTTCTCCATCTCTTAGAGTTGTATCAAAAATAATTATCTTTTCTCTCTCCATGCCAAAAACCTCTTATTAGTAATAGTTACTAATACAAATTAGTGTTTAAATAAATAATTGTCAATTAACTATTTTAACAATTTAGCTTATATTTTCGCCTGAAAATATACTACTCATAAGGAATTTCTTCTTCAAATCCCCAGTTCTCAATCTCTTCAGTTTTAAACCTTTCTGACCAGCATTCTTCACAAAAGTAAAGATCTTCTATATTTTCATCTTCATATAAAGGAACTCCTTTTTTTCCACATTTATAACACTCTTCATTCTTATCCTCTATCTTTTTCAAGTCTTTTACGCTTTTTGGTTTCATAACTTTTCTCCTAAGTAATAATTTTGTGTTATTAATTTATGTTTATTTCCAATTGATTAAAATGAGAAAAGATAGTTTCATGTTAAAATTGAAAAAATAATTAAAACAGGGTAATAGATGTTTTTTTATATACTAAAAAGACTTATTCAGATGATACCTCTTGTTATAGGTATAACATTTATCTCCTTTATTATCATTCAGCTTGCACCAGGGGATTATTTAGACCAGCTTAAGATGAACCCTCAGATATCTAAAGAGACGTTGAAAGAGCTTGAAAAAGCATACGGATTAGACCAGCCACTTTTGGTTCAGTACTTTAAGTGGCTGATAAACGCTTTGAAGTTTGATCTTGGTTACTCTTTTGCATACCATGTTCCTGTTTTAGAGCTTATAAAGGAAAGGGTTGGAAATACTTTATTTCTTTCAATTACATCTGCTATTTTAGCATGGGGATTAGCTGTTCCCCTTGGCATATGGGCAGCTTTAAGACCTAACAGTATTGTAGATAAGTTTATACAACTTTTTTCTTTTACGTTTATGTCTATACCAAACTTTTTTCTTGCATTTTTACTTCTATTCTTAGCTGTAAAAACAGGGATACTTCCTACAGGTGGAGCAACAAGCCCAAACTATGAGCAGTTGTCTTTAATGGAAAAAATAATTGACCGTCTTTGGCACGTTTCTCTGCCAGCTTTTGTCCTTGCAGTAGGTTCTTTAGCTGGCCTTGTTAGGCTTGTTAGAAGTGCAATGATAGAATCTCTACACTCTGAATATGTTCTTTTTGCAAGAGCGAAAGGATTACCTGAAAAAGATGTTATTATAAAGCACGCGTTGAGAAATGCATTAAATCCATTTATTACCTTGCTAGGTTTTGAAATAGCAAATCTTCTTTCTGGAGCTGCACTTATTGAGATTATTGTAAATTGGCCAGGAATGGGTATGCTTATGCTAGATGCTGTTTTATCTCAGGATTTATATCTTGTTATGGGTGGTCTTTATATTGGTGCTATTATGCTTATAATAGGAAATCTTATTGCAGATATACTTCTTGCAAAGCTTGATCCTAGAGTTAGACAGAGAGAGATTGAAGGTCTTCAGATATAGAATGATATAATTTTGAAAAATAAGAGAGTGGGTTGAGAGTGAGAACATTTCTTTCTATCTTTTTTGTACTACTGCTAACAACATCTTCTTTTGCACAGACAGATTTGTTAACTCAGACAGTAGAGCAGTTAAAAAACTTAGATGTTACACTAAAGATACTTTTTCTTATTACAATACTAAGCCTTGCTCCGTCTATTCTTATAACAGTTACATCTTTTGTTAGGATTGTTATTGTTTTATCTCTCCTTAGACATGCCCTTGGTATTCCTCAGGCTCCTCCTAATCAGGTTATTATAGCTTTAGCTTTATTTTTAACATTCTTTGTAATGAAACCTGTGTTTGACGATATAAACAAAAATGCTATACAGCCGTATATAAAGAAGGAAATAACTGATATGGAAGCTATCAACAGAGCTGTTGAACCAGTAAAAAGTTTTATGCTTCATAATACAAGGAAAGAAGACCTAAAGCTATTTTTAGATTTAGCAGGAGAAAAGCCTAAATCACCAAAAGAAGTTAGTATGACAACGTTAATACCTGCATTTATGATAAGTGAGATAAAAACAGCTTTTGAGATTGTTTTTGTAATATTTTTACCTTTTCTTATAATAGACCTTCTCATTGCCAGTATTCTTATGGCAATGGGTATGATGATGATACCACCTATGCTTATATCACTGCCTTTTAAGATAATTCTTTTTGTTTTAGCTGATGGTTTTGAACTTTTAACAAAAGCTCTTATAGAGAGTTACAAATGACGTTAGATCAGGCTATAGAACTGTTTCATAAAACAATGGAAACAGCGCTTGTAGTAGGAGCTCCTGTTATCTTGATAGCCTTTATTGTAGGACTTGCTATAAGTATATTTCAGGCAGCAACTCAAATTCAAGAGATGACGTTAACCTTTATACCAAAGATTGTAGCTACAATTCTTGCTTTAATATTTTTTGGATCGTGGATGTTTAGAACACTGGTGGATTTTATACAGGAAGTTTTAAAAAGTATTCTCGTATTAGTTCAATAGGAGGGCAGAATGATTGTTAATCCTGAGATTGAAAAATATTTAGAAAGCCTTCACAGATTTAATGATCCTGTTCTTGAGAAGATGGAAAGATTAGCTCAGAAGTTAAACTTTCCTATTGTTGGTAGACAGGTTGGGATGTTTTTATACATACTAACAAAACAAAAAAAGCCTTCTCTTGTTGTTGAGCTTGGTTCAGGTTTTGGTTACTCAGGATACTGGTTTGCAAAAGGTTTAGATAGAGGCCTTGTTGCCCTTATAGATTACAAAGAGGAAAATATAAATAAAGCAAAGGATTTTTTTAAAGAAGCAGGAATTCAAAACAGGGCTTTATTCTTTACTGGGGATGCAGTTGAAGTGGCTAGGCAGTTTCAGGATATAGATATTCTCTTTTTAGATTTGGAAAAATCAAGATATTTAGAAGCTGTTGAGAAGCTTAAAAATAATCTCTCTGAAGATGCTCTCATTATTGCAGATAACGTTCTATGGCATGGAAAGGTTGTAGATGAAAATCCTGATAAAAAAACAAAAGCTATAAAAGAGTTTAACGAATATATGTTTAGAAACTTTAATTCAGTTATTCTTCCTATAAGAGATGGAGTTCTCCTTGCAATGAAAAAATCCATTTAGTACTGATTTTCACAGTTATATTTTTCTGTTTCAGGTTGAATAGTTATATGGTTTATACCTTTTTTCTTTAGAGTTTCTTTTATCTTTTCTAAGATTTTATCAAACTCTTCCACAGTTACATTACTGTCTAATGTTATGTGAGCTGTTAGATATGTATCTTTAGAAGATAATGACCATATGTGAAGATCATGAATATCTTTAACATGTTCAAAAGAGAGTAACTCTTTCTTTATATTTAAAATACTTATGTTTGGAGGAACTGACTCCATTAAAATAAAATAACTTCTTTTTAAAAGGGGAACTGTTTCTTTTAGAATATATAAACTAAACAAAATAGATATTACAGGATCTATCCAGTATATCTTGTATAGATACATAAAAACTCCACCAATAACCACAGCAAGAGACATACCTGCATCACTTAGCAGATGTAAATAAGCTGCTCTTATGTTTATATCTTCATGATGATGGTGGTGATGGTCTCCATGTTCATGGTGATGATGATGAAATCCAAGTAGATATGCAGAAAAAGCATTTATAAAAAATGCTATAGCTCCAACAATTATCACATATACACTTTGAACTTCCTGAGGATACAAAAGTCTTTCAATACTGGAAAATATAATAAGAACAATAGCTCCAATAAGAATAGCTGAATTTATAAACCCTGCAAGAACCTCTGAGCGAAGATATCCAAAGGTCATATACTCAGTTGGTTTTTTCTTCATATATATAATTGCAATAAACGCTATTATCAGTGATATAACATCCTGAAAGTTATGAACTGCATCTGTTATCAACGATATAGAGTTGCTGTATATTCCAAATCCAATCTGAGAAAATACAATAATAAGGTTAAGAACAATAGCTATTAACAGCTTTTTTGTATTTTCCATAAAAACCTCGTTGAAATATTTCTCAGGAAAGATATTATAAAGCTATTCAAGAAAGAAACATATAACAGGTTAGAATGGAAAAAGAAGTTTTAAGCTTTAATGTAGAAAAGGATTTTGAAGGTAAAAGACTAGACCAGTTTTTAGCTCAAGCTTACCCTGAATTCTCCAGGTCATACTATCAAAAGCTTATAAAAAAAGGCCTTGTAAAAACAGAAGAAGATAAACTTCTTAAAAAACCTTCTCTAAAAGTAAAAGAAGGAATGAATATAAAACTTGAAATTCCACTACCAGAAAAGGTAGATATACAACCAGAGAACATACCTTTAGATATATACTATGAAGATGAAGACTTAGCTGTTGTTTACAAACCACCAGGAATGGTAGTTCATCCTTCTCCAGGACATACATCAGGAACGCTAGTAAATGCCCTTTTGTATCACTTTAAGAATGTTTCTGAGTATGGAGGAAGAGAGAGAGCAGGTATTGTTCATAGATTAGATAAGGATACAGCAGGCCTTTTAATTATTGCAAAGTCAGAATTTGCTCATAAAGAACTTCAAAAACAGTTTCAAGAAAGAACTGTTGATAAAAGATACAAAGCCATTGTTTCTGGAATAGTAAAAAAGGATCACGATTTAATTGACCTGCCTATAGGACGTTCCATATATAACAGACAAAAAATGGGTACTCAGGCTACAAATCTTAGAGATGCATTAACAGAGTACTGGGTAGAGAAAAGATGGGAAAAACATAATTTAACATTGGTGGATATAAAACTTCATACAGGAAGAACCCATCAGATAAGGGTTCATTTTTCAGCTATAGGACACCCTCTTTTAAATGATAAAGTTTACGGCTTTAAAAAAAACTCTTTAAAAACACAGACAGCAAAGGATTTATCTGACATACTTCATTATCACGCTTTAATTGCTTACAAAATCTCATTTTTACATCCTAGAACGTTAGAAAAAATTGAAATTGAACTAAAAAAGATGCCAGAGCCTATTCCAGATATAATTTTTACACTAGACAAAAATTAAGGTTAAAATGTATTTTAACGAAAAAAACATAAGCACATAATAAAATTAAGGAAAATATATGAGGAATCATATATATACATGCAAAGGATGGGAGAATTTAATTAACTTTTTAAGCACTATCAATCAAGAAGAAATAGATTTTTTCTTAATTTTTTCTCCTTATAATTATATAACAAAAGAGAATATAAAAAGTCTTGAAAAAGTTTTTATAAGGGATTATATAATAGTTTCCACATCAGCGGTGTTAGATAAAGACTCTTTTAAAGAAAATATTATTCAATGTGTATCTTTTTCTTTTGAAAGAGATGGAAGTTATAGTATTTCTTTCAAAGAAAATGTCTCAGAAAAACCTCAGCAATTTGTTAAATTTTTAGAAGAAAAAGTAAATAATTCCAGTACAACTCTTATTTTTTCAACAACCTCAAATGTTGCCATAAATTTACTTCTGGAAAACTTAAATGTATCAGATGTATGTTCTGTGATAGGTGGAGTTGCTTCTTCTAATGATCCCAATTTTAATACCTGCATTGTTTATAACGGCAAATTTATAAATGATGGTTTTGTGATTGTCCAACTAAATAAAGTTCATTCTTTAACTTCTGTTTCTTTGGGCTTTTTACCTGTTGGGCCATCCTACAGAGTAACTAAAGCAAACTTAAATAAAATATACAAACTAGATGGAATAGATATATACCTTTTTCTAGAGAGAATTCTGAAAGGTACAGGTCTTTCCCCTGAAGATTTAGACCTTGAAAGAACTAAGAAATATCTTTGGAATTTTCCAATAGTTATTTTAGATAAAAATTTTGGATATGCATCTGTAAGTAGAACTCCAAAGATGTTTTCTATAAAAGAAAAAGCTTTAAAGTTTTGGGGTAACTTTAAAGAGGGAGATCAAATAAAAATATCTATTGGAGATCCCGATGATATAGTTGAAAATACAGAGATGGATGTAAGACTTTTTAAAGTAAACTGGATCGAAAAAAAGGCAAATCCAGAACTTATTTTGAACTTTTATTGTGTAGCTAGACTGGAGTTATTAAAGAAAAATGATGTGATGAATGTTGAAGCAAATATTTATAGAAGACTTTTTAGGTCGAAACTTATTGCTGGAATGACAACATTTGGAGAAATAGCACCAGATAAATCTGAAAATAAAGTAAACCTTTATAACCAAACATCTGTATTACTTGCTTTATGGGAAGAGTAATATGTTTAAGAAAACCGAAGAAAAAATTTTAAAAAACATTCTTATAGAGATAACTGATAAATACGATAAGCTTTTAAGACAGTACTCTTCTATAAACAACGAATTAAGGTCTATAAAATATTACGATGATATAACAAATACCTTATCAAAGGAAGGAATCAAAGATAGATTAGAAAGTTTTATAAAGAAGGCAAAAGAGAAGAACAAAAAGATAGCTGTTATAGTAATAGATGTAGATAACTTTAAGTATATAAATGATGTATACGGACACGGAGTTGGTGATATATACCTTGCTAGATTAGCTTCTCTTATAAAAGAGGCTTTACCTCCTAATGGAGTCATTGGGAGATTATCAGGAGATTCTTTTGTTGTAGCAATATACAATGGTTCGTTCAAAGATTATCTTATATTTGTTGAAGATCTTTTAGAAAGGATCTCTAAATTTCACCTTCGGTTTGGGGGTTCCATTGTTAAAACAACTGCCTCTATCGGTATGGCAGTTTATCCTCAGGATGGAAGAACTGCTAACACCCTTATAGCTCTTGCAGAGCAAGCTATGTATGTATCTAAAAGTAGAGGTAAAAATACCTATACTCTCTTTAATAAAGGAATAAATCAAGAGTTCATTAATATAGAAAAGATCCGTTCCCTATTAAATAATGTTATAAACAAAAAAACTGTTTATCCCTATGTGCAACCTATTTATGATATAAAAAAAGAGGAAATAATAGGTGGTGAAATACTTCTTAGAATAGAATACAATGAGGAACTAATACCTGCAAGAAAGTTTATAAATATAGCTGAACAGTTTGGATATATAGACAAACTGGAAGAAATAGCTTTTAATAAAATGAAAAATTCAGATGCTCTTAAAAGTTTCGCAGGGAAATATGTATTTTTCAACAAAACTATAACCTCCGAAGAAAAAGCAAAGTTTTACAAAAACTTTATTAAAGAAATAAAGCAGTTAAGTACTGCTTATGAGATCATTCCCGTTGTTGAAATAACGGAAAGCTCTTTTGTAGAGTATTTTTCTATACTTAAAGATTTTATTGAACATGCACGAAAAAAGGAAATACTTATTGCTCTAGATGATTTTGGAGCAGGATATGCCTCTTTCAGTTATCTAATGAATTTAGATATAGATATATTAAAAATTGATGGTTCTTTAATAAAGAATATTATTAATAATAAAAAATCTGCTTCCATAGTAAAAGCCATATCTCAGATAGCTAAAGACTTTAACATAAAAACCCTTGCTGAGTATATAGAAAATAAAGAAATTTTAGAAAAGATTAAATCTTTTGGAATAGATTATGCTCAAGGGTACTATATTTCAAAACCTGTTAAATTAGAAAAATTCTCAGAGATAAAAGTTTGAAAGTGGTAAAGATAAACCCTAGAAAATATTTTATATACAAATTTTTTAACTCAACTTTTACAGGTTTATCAGTTGGATCTATTTTTACCATATATGCTCCTCTAAAGCCATCTATATTTTCCGTAGGAGGAATTTTTCTTGCTGTTGGAATGCTCATTATTGCCAAATTCTACGAAAAGCTCATCACTTTAACTAAATTCTTTCTCATATCGTTATTCGTAGAAATAGTTATGCTAGTGTTAATTCTTTTATTTCTTGTAAAGCCGTATACATACACAACAGCTTTACTTGTATATGCAGGATATCAGCTTACGTTTGTTTTTGGTTCATATCTAATTAGGGCTGAAACTATATTTTTAAGAAAAAAAAGATTTTTATCCTTAGTTGATATGTATAAACAAGCTGGCTATTTAGCTGGTTTAGTTGTCTCTTTTTTTTTCTATAAAAAACTAGAAATACTTTTTGGTATAACAACCAATCAAGAAAAAGTTTATATTCTTCACTTTTTTTTACTATTTATTGAAGTAACTGTTATTTTTTTTCTGGTTAAATCTTTTAAAAGGTAGGGGGAATTTCTTCCCCCTATTGTCCCTATTAATCATCATCGTCGTCATCGTCGTCATCATCATCGTCCCACTTTTTCTTCCATTTTTTAAGATATTTATACTTATTCTGTCTTTCTAGTAAAGTCCATCTCCAGCACATCCATCTTGGAACTGGCATTTCAATAATAAATGGCTGTCCTAATTGGCAAGGTGGAAGGTCAGGAATTTCCTCTGCTGCCTTTGTAATAGCGAAGATAAACCACTTTCCATCACAAGGAGGTCTATATCCATCTCCATATTCCTCTGCAGCATTTACTAGTTCCATATATCTTGTAGTTTCAGCATCAAAGTTTCCATCTCCCATAGTGTAGTACCATATAGCTTCTTGAACCTCAGCTTTTGAGTAGCCATCCCTGTTATTTATGATGTAAAGGATTTTGTCAAAGGGAATATCATCTCCGTTGTAATCTTGCTTTAAAAATTCTTCTAAAGTAACTTCTCCTTTTGGAGTATCAAATGTACCAAGGTCTGGTAAATCTCCAATAGGATTAAAAGTTCTTACTAAGTAGTCGTAATCAGGAACACCCATAAGATTTTGGTCTAGACACCAAGCATTGTAATCTTCTTCATTTTTAATTGCATATCTACATTCATGAGTAATATCTTTGAAGTTAAATATCCTGGTGTACTCTCCATCCTCATCGTAATACATATGAGCTAAGTTCCAACCATCAGGTAGATTATAAGGAAAAGATATAGGGAAACAACCTCTAAAGTAATATCTAAAGGTCTTTGAATTAAAAGGAGTCTTTAAGGGTGTTTTTAAATAAGGAACAAATCTTGTTTTACATCCTTCATCATTTTCCCAGCAATCGTCTGCATAAGAACTAGATATAAAGAAAAAAGTTAATGAAAAAGATAGAAAAAATAGTAAAAATATCCTTCGTAGCATAATACTCACCTCCTAAGGAAGTTTTTAGGAGGTGGTATCAAATTTGCTTCCATTTTGTAAGTATTTGAAAATAAAGATATTTATTTTTATATTCTTTTTTTGTGTGTAAAAAAAACAGACGCAAATTTTTTATTTTTTTATATAACATTAGTTTTATGTAGAACTGGACTTATCAAGCCAGCACAAGTATATAAACTATAAAAATTTACAAAATGTAAAAAAAAGAAACGCAAAGAAGATTTTTGCGTTTATTTTGCAGATTTTCTCATTTTCTCTAAATGTATCATTATTGCTGTTATTGCTGCTGGAGTAATTCCCTCAAGTCTTGCAGCATGTCCAAGGGTCATTGGTTTTGCCTTTGTTAGCTTCTGTACGATTTCTTTTCTTAATCCTGGAATTTCCTCGTAATTTATATCTTCCGGAATTTTTATATTCTCAAGATGCCTCATCTTTTCATTCATTCTTTTTTCCCTTTCAAAGTAGCCTGAGTATTTGACGTTTATATCTATCTCTTCTTTTATGTAATCCCTTTCTGGAGTGGGAATTCCATACTCTTTTAGCTTGTCAACGTCCATTTCCGGTCTTTTTAAAAGCTCAAAAGCTGTTACTGTTTTTTCTCCAACTTTCGTTTTTTCTTCTTTGTATCTATCAAGCCACTGCTGGATTTCTTCTTCTGTTTCTTTCACATATCTATACTGCTCTTCTGTAAGCATTCCAAGGTTATATGCTTTTTCATAAAGCCTGAGGATAGGATTGTCCTGTCTGAGATGAAGTCTGTATTCTGAACGGGATGTAAACAACCTGTAAGGTTCTATAACCCCTTTTGTTGTAAGATCGTCAATCATAACTCCGATATAGGCTTCATCTCTTCTTATGTAAAATGGCTCTTTACCTAAAGCTCTGAGTGCTGCATTAATACCAGCAACAAGTCCCTGTCCTGCTGCTTCTTCATATCCTGTCGTTCCATTAAAGTTTCCTGCATGATAAAGCCCTTTTATTCTTTTTGTCTCAAGGGTTGGATAAAGCTCTGTTGGAGGAACAATGTCGTATTCAATAGCATAGGCAGGTTTTAGAAGAACCACATTTTCAAGTCCTGGGATAGAACGATACATTTCCCATTGAATTTCCTCTGGCAAAGATGTCGAAAGTCCATTTGGATAAATGCTTATGCCGTCCCTTGTTTCAGGCTCAAGCCATACTGTATGTCTTTCTTTATTGGCAAATTTTACAATTTTGTCTTCTATAGATGGACAGTATCTTGGTCCAATTCCTGTTATTGCACCACCGTAAAGGGCTGTTCTGTGGAGGTTTTCCCTTATTATTCTGTGGGTTTCAGGTGTTGTATGGGTTATATAGCAAGGAATCTGGTCTTTCTGACCTTCTCTGAACCAGTATGAACCATAAGGTTCTGTCCAGAATGAAAATTTTGGTGGCGGCTCATCTCCTGGAGCTTCCTCGAGCCCTGAAAAATCAATTGTTCTTTTATCCAGTCTGGCCGGCGTTCCTGTCTTAAATCTCTGGAGTGGGAAACCTGCTCTTCTGTAAAACTCAGGAAGTTTTGTTGCAGGCTTTTCTCCCATTCTTCCTGCAGGTATCTGTTTGTCTCCTATATGAATAACACCGTCTAAAAATGTTCCTGTTGTTACAACAACAGACTTTGTTTTTATTCTAAGTTTTCCATCTACCTCAACCCCTTCTACTTCATTTAAATGGGGTTTTAGGAATATATCTGTTGCTTCACCTTCTATAACAGTTAGATTTTCAGTATTCTGGGTTTTATTTACCATATACCTTCTGTATTCTTCTTTATCTGCCTGTGCCCTTGGTGAACGGACTGCAGGACCTTTTCTTGTGTTTAGGGTTTTATACTGAAGACCTGTTGCATCAATAGCTTTTCCCATCTCACCGCCGAAGGCATCTATCTCACGGACAACGATACCTTTAGCTATTCCTCCTATTGCAGGATTACAGGGCATAAGGCCTATTTTTTCTTTGTCCAGTGTTATAAGGGCAGTCTTCACCCCTAATTTTGCAGCTGATAAAGCTGCCTCTATACCTGCATGTCCTCCACCTATAACAACAACATCAAAATCTGTATCATAAACCATCTAGATTTACCTCTTGTAAAATTTTTGCAGAGAAAATAATATTACAATTTTTTATTTATTCAATTAAGCAGGAGTTTACAGTTGTATACATGGAAAAAGATTTTTGAAGAAATAAAAAGGCACAAAAAAGAGCTTATACTAGGGCATATAATAGCTGTTTTAGCAACGGCTGTCAGTATTCCAACTCCTTTATTTTTACCATTACTTGTTGATGAAGTTTTACTTAATAAACCAGGAATATTTACAGAAACTTTTGATGCTATCTTTGGAAAAGGAAATCCTGTTACATATACATTGGCGGCTCTTATCATTGTTCTAATAATGAGATTTTTATTCTTTTTGTTTAATGCTTTACAAGCAAAAATTTTTACAAAGATATCTAAAAATGTGACTTACAAAATAAGGAAAGATTTACTAAATCATATAAAAGATGTTTCTATGGCTGAGTTTGAAACAGTAGGTAGTGGTTCTATTGCTTCTAAGCTTATTGTTGATGTGAATACCATTGATGATTTTATAGGAAAAACTGTCAGTAGATTTATCATTTCCCTTTTAACAATTATAGGAGTTGCTGTCGTCCTGCTTTTAATAAACTGGAAATTAGGTTTACTAATAGTTCTTTTAAATCCTGTTGTTATATATTTCACAACTATTGTAGGTAGAAAGATAGGAAAACTGAAAGCTAAAGAAAACAAAGCTATTGAAGTTTTTCAGGAAACCTTAACAGAAACATTAGACCTTTTCTGGCAGATAAGAGCAAGTAATAGAGAAAAGAGTTTTATAGAAAAAGTTATAAACACAGCAAAACTTGTAAGAGATACAGCTATAGAGTTTGGATGGAAAAGTGATGCAGCAGGAAGATTATCTATGCTTGTTTTTTTAGCTGGATATGAAGTTTTCAGGGCTACAAGTATCCTTTTTGTTGCTTACTCAGACCTTACTATTGGTCTTATGCTAGCTATTTTTGGTTATCTGTGGGTTATGATGACTCCTGTTCAGGAACTTTTAGGGATACAGTATTCCTTTCATACTGCAACAGCAGCTTTAAATCGTATTAATGGTATTTTTAAGATGAAAAAGGAACCTAAGTATCCTCATCTCAAAAACCCTTTTAAAGATAGTGAAACATGTTCTATAAGGTTAAAAAATGTATGGTTTTCCTATGATGGAGAACATTATGTTTTAAAGAATATAAATATGTTTGCAGATAGAGGTAAAAAGATAGCAATAGTAGGAGCAAGCGGAAGCGGAAAAACTACCCTAGCTCACGTGATAGTTGGATTTTATCCTGTGGATAAGGGAGATGTTTTATATGATGATATTTTTGTGAAAAAGATAGGGCTTGATGTTGTAAGGGAACATGTATCTTTAGTTCTTCAAACTCCAATGATGTTTAATGATACACTCCGTTTTAATCTAACATTAGGCAGGGATATTCCTGAAGAAAAAATATGGGAAGCTTTGGAGATAGCACAGCTTAAAGATTTTGTAGAACAGCTTCCAGACAAGCTTGAAACTCTAATAGGTAAAAATGGAGTAAGGCTTTCAGGAGGGCAAAGACAGAGAGTAGCCATAGCGAGAATGATACTCCAAAATCCTAAAATAGTTATACTAGATGAATCAACATCAGCCCTTGATACTCAAACTGAGTATAAGCTCTTTAAAGCTCTAGAAAAGTATCTAAAAAATAAAACAACAATAATTATTGCTCACAGATTAAGCACTGTTCAGCAGGCTGATTACATCTATGTTTTAGACAAAGGAGAGATTGTAGAAGAAGGTACTCACGAAGAACTTATGGAGAAAGAAGGACTGTATAACCAATATATGAAAATGCATTTCTTTACTGGTTGAAAATGTTATCTTCCTCTTAAACACCCAAACGCACCAAAACGAAGAGATTTAAAAATTCTAAAAAGGTTAGTATTTTGGGAAAAATAGACATAACCCTTAGAGATATTATTCAAGAAATTCCTCCTAGGTTTGTTCAATTACTTTCAGGTAAAAAAGCTAAAAAACTTTTAGACACTTCTTTACCAGAAGTAAAAGAAAGAAGAGCTGATTTTCTCGTTGAGCTAGAAGACGGCTCTATCTTTCACTTAGAACTGCAAACTCAAAACGATAAAAACATGCCCTTTAGAATGCTTGAGTATTTTGTTC
>JALWKR010000190.1 GCA_027081375.1 Persephonella sp. | reverse complement strand
GTAACTTCTGACGCTGATACTTTTACTATTCCTGAAATTGCTATTACAAATCAGATTAACGATAAAGTGGTTATTGGTCTTGGAGCTTATGGGGTATCAGGAATGGGAGTTGATTACAGGTCTAAACAGTTAATGCTTGGTCCTGATGGGAAGTATCACAACGGTTTAGGAAAAATGCATACTTCTCTGCAGTTTATGAGAATTGTTCCAGCTATTGGATATAAAGTTAATGATAAATTAGCTATAGGTGGTGCATTACATTTAGCATGGGGTTCTTTAGATTTAGGTGCTGAGATGGCATATGATAGAGATGGAGACGGTGTTCCAGGAACATTCTGGAATGCAGGAGGAGGACAGTCACAGGCTTATGGTATAGGTGCTTCTATTGGTATTAACTATAAACCTCTTCCTAACCTCTGTTTAGGTGCTTACTATCAATCAAGTGTAAAAATGAAATATAAAAATGTTTTTGATTCAAATAATGATGGTAAGTTTGAAGATTTAAAACTTGAACAGCCGCAGGAAGCTTCTATAGGTATTGGATGGAGGCCTATACCTGAGCTAAAAGTTGGTTTAGATGTTAGGTGGATTAACTGGTCAGACGCAGACGGTTATAAGCAATTTAAATGGGATGATCAGATTGTGGTAGCTGTAGGTGGAGAGTATATGGTAACTCCAAGGCTTGCACTTAGGGCAGGTTATAACTATGGAAAATCCCCTATAAAAGACGAGGATAACTTAAATGTTGCTAATGCAAATAGAATTCCTGACTTTGCAGCACCTTTCCCTGATTATAATATTGCATGGTTTAATCTTGTAGGTTTCCCAGCTATAACAGAGCATCATATAACTTTTGGTTTTGGATATCATTTTACAGCACACTTTACAGTTAATGCTTCATATGTTCATGCTTTTGAGAAGAAAGTTGAGTCCACTGCTATGGGTGGTGCTCTTGTAGCTGGAGCTAAAAATGCTCAGGATTCTATAGCTTTTTCTTTAGATTGGAATTTTTAATAGTTTCAGGAGGTTTAAACAATGAAAAAAGTTTTAGCAGTATTTTCTGCAGTTCTTTTAGCTGTAGGTTTTTCATTTGCAACTCCAAAATTTATGGATGAGGAGTATGCAAAGCAGTTTTGTGAGCTTTGGAACAAAACTCCAGAATTAACTGACGGCCTTTCTAAATGGGCTACAAAAGCAGGTAAGAAAGGTTACAGGATAATAAGATTTTACAGACAGGATTGTGGAGGACCTGAAAAAGCCATTGAACTTCACATTGCTCCAAAAGATGGAAAGGCTATATGTATATATGGAGGAAAAGCTACAGATGAACATGCAGACTTCCTAATGTATGCAACAGATAAAAACTGGAAATCTCTTGCAAAAGGGGAGTTTGGCTTTATGGGAATGGGAATAATGACAAAAATGACTTTTAAAGGTTCTAAAATAGAAGCTATGAGAAATATGGGGCCTTTTAAAACATTTTTAAAGAATTTAGATAAGGTTCCACATACAATGGAATGTCCTTAAAATTAAAAGACCCCGCTGTTTCAGCGGGGTTTTTTAATCTAGATGTCTAATTTCTTTATTCAAAATATTACCTTTCTCATCCAAATCATAAACAATTGGAGTTCCTGTAGGGATTTCCACTTTTATAATTTCATCTGGTCCAAGATTTTCAAGGTACATAACAATGCTTCTTAAAGAGTTTCCATGAGCTACAACTAGAACGTTCCTTCCATCATAAATATCTCCCATTATTGCCCTTTCAAGAAAAGGAATTGTTCTAGCTGCTGTATCTTTTAAAGATTCTCCTTCTGGTGGAGGTATATCGTAACTTCTTCTCCACAGATGAACAATCTCTTTACCCCACTTTTCCCTTGCTCTATCTTTATTTAAACCTTGAAGAGCTCCGTAATGTCTTTCATTTAAAGCAACATCTTTTATAACTGGAATAAGTAATCCTACTGTTTCAAGTATAATTCTTAATGTTTCTTGAGCCCTTGTAAGATTTGATGTGTAAGCTACATCAAACCTTATATCTTTTAATAGCTCTCCTGCTTTGTAAGCTTCCTCTTTTCCTTTTTCTGTTAAAGGAACATCAATCCATCCAGTAAATCTGTTTTGCAAATTCCAAACAGATTGACCGTGCCTAACTAATACAAGCTTTGGCATTTTCCTCTCCTTTTATTTTTTTGTTATTTTAACATCCTTAACTAGTCATTAAAAATTTTATTAAATTGATTTGATTATTTAAAGTTAATATTTGTTAACTTATCGTTAAAGCTGTATTATTATCTTTAAATTGATGTGATTCATCTCATAAATTTTTAGTAGTGCTATAATTATTGGAACAAGAAAAAGTTTTTTGGAGGCAACGGATATGGCTAAGATTGTTATTGTAGGGGCAGGTTTTGCTGGCCATTATGCAGCTTTAGTTGGTGCTGATGCCCTTAAAGGAAAAGGGCACCATGAAATTACTGTCATAAGTAGAGTTCCTAAATTCACTTATATACCTTCCCTTGTTTGGGTAGGTGTTGGCCAAATGGCAGCAGAGGAAACACAGTTTGATTTACAACCAGTATACGACAAAATGGGAATTAACTTTATTCATGGAACAGTAACAGAAGTTCATCCTGACGAGCAGTATGTTGTAGCAGAACTTCCAAACGGGGAGAAAAAACAGGTAAGCTATGACTTTGTATTAATTGCTACAGGACCATATCTTAACTTCCCTGCAACTCCTGGGTTGGGTCCAGATAATGGATATACTCAATCAATATGTACTCCTCCTCACGCAACAAAAGCTGCATCAGCATATCTTGAACTTGTAAATAGATTAGAAAAAGGAGATAAAGCTAAGATAATTATAGGAACAGGACATGGTCTTGCAACATGTCAAGGGGCAGCATTTGAATACATATGTAACGTTCATAATGACCTTGTAGATAGAGGTCTTAGAGATAGAGTAGAAATTATGTGGCTTTCAAATGAGCCAAGACTTGGGGACTTTGGAATTGATGGTCTAGAAGCAAAACAAGGTGGGCTTATATATACATCTGAAATGATGGCAGAAGCTTTATTTGAAGAGTATGGTATCAAATGGGAAATTAGAAGCCACGTTAGAAAAGTAGAAGAAGGTAAAGTTTACACTGTTAACCTGGAAGGAGAAGAAAAAGAGTTTGATTTTGATTTTGCAATGTTAATACCACCTTTCAAAGCTCAGCCAATTAAATGGATTGATAAAGATGGAAATGATATAACAGAAAAAATGTGTAACCCTGCAGGTTTTGTAAAAGTTGATGCAAACTATGGAAAACCTTATGAAGAGTTAGATG
>JALWKR010000189.1 GCA_027081375.1 Persephonella sp. | reverse complement strand
AAGGGTTTATAATAAGAGATCTAGCTATCTCTAGTCTTCTTCTTTCCCCACCAGATAGAGTAAAGGCTTTTTGATCTTTCAAATGATATATTCCAAAATCTTCTAACAGTTGCTTTGCCTTTTCCTGTATTTCAATAGGATCAGACAGCTGAAACTCAAGAAACATTACTATATTTTCCCAGACTGTAAGCTCTCTAAAAATAGAAGACTCCTGAGGGAGAAAAGAAATTCCTTTTCTTGCCCTTTCATAAACAGGAAGGTCTGTAATATCCTCACCATTTAATTTTATTTTTCCATCATCAGGTTTTATAAAGCCTAATAAACATCTAAATGTTGTTGTTTTTCCAGCACCATTTGGACCAAGTAATCCAACAATCTCTCCTTCTTTAACAAAAAGAGATATGTCATGGAGAACAACCTTTTCTTTATACGCTTTCTTAATATGCTTAACTTCTAATGTTGAAAGCTTTTGGTTCATTTAGCTGTAGACACTTCCTTTTTATATTTCTTGAAAAATTTCTTTATATTTCTAACAGCCTGTCTAATTCTCTTTTTATTTTCAACTACAGCAAATCTTACATATCCTTCTCCATGCTCTCCAAAACCTACTCCTGGAGCAACTGCCACTTTTGCTTCAGTAAGAAGAAGTTTACTAAACTCAACAGAACCTAAATGTTGAAACTCTTCTGGTATCTTAGCCCATAGAAACATAGTAGCTTTTGGTTTTTCAACTTTCCAACCAGCTTTATTTAGACCTTCAACTAAAACATCAAGCCTTTCACTGTAAGTATCCCTTGCTTTTTCAACAACAGAGTAATCTCCTTCTAAGGCAATAATACTTGCTACCTGAATTGGTGTAAACATCCCATAATCTAGATAACTTTTTAATCTCTTTAAGTTGTAAACAAGAGTTGGATTTCCTAAAACAAAACCAACTCTCCATCCTGCCATTGAGAAACCTTTTGTTAAAGAGTACGTCTCAACAGCTATATCTTTTGCCCCTTCTACCTGAAGAATACTTGGAGCTTTATATCCATCGTAGCAAAGGTCTGCATATGCAAAATCGTGTATTATCCACATATTCTTTTTCTTTGCAAAAGAAACTATCTCTTTAAAAAACTCAATATCAACTGTCATAGTAGTTGGATTGTTTGGGAAGTTAAGGATTAAAACTTTTGGTTCAGGATAGCTATCTTCATAAGACTCGTAAATATTTTTTAAAAACTGCTCCTGTTTTTCACTGTCAGAACCTTCCAAAGGAAGAGGAACAGTTAAAACACTAGCCCCTGCAATAACTGGTGCATAGTAATGGATAGGATATCTAGGACTTGGAACAAGGGCTATATCTCCAGGAGAAAGCATTGCTAGCATAAGGTGGGAAAGACCTTCTTTAGAACCAATGGTTAAAATTGCCTCTTCTTCAGGGTCAAGTTCTACACCGTATCTTTCTTTATAAAACTCTGTTATAGCTTTTCTAAGCCTTGGTATTCCTTGGGACATTGAATATCTATGAGTAGTCTTTTTTCTTGCTGACTCACACAGTTTGTCAATAATCTTTTGATCAGGCCTAAGGTCTGGATTTCCCATACCAAAATCTATAATATCTTCCCCTTCTCTTCTAAGTCTTGCTTTAAGGTCGTTTACTATAGCAAAAACATACTGAGGAAGTCTTTTAATCCTTGGAAATTCCTGATACTTTCTTCCTTCCATCTTATCTCCTAAATAGATTTTTAAAGGTTTATTTTAAATCATTTATTTTTTGATAAAAACACTAGTGGGTCTAATGGTTTTGTGTTTTTCCTAATTTCGAAGTATATACCACAAATTCCTTCATTAAGTTCACCTACAGTACCTATAGTCTGACCTTTTCTAACTCTCTGACCTTCCCTAACTAATATATTTCCAATATGACCGTAAACAGAGCTAAATCCGTTTCTATGTCTAATAACAATTAATTTTCCGTAAGGTTTGATACTTTGACCTGCATATATAACTCTACCCCTTTCTGCAGCTCTTACTGGTGCTCCACAGTCTGCTTGTATATCTATTCCAAGATGCCTCATTGTTGCATTATTTACAAAAGGATTTATAACTTCACCATCAACAGGCCATATAAAGCCAAATTTATGCCTACTTACCGAATACGTTTCTTCTCTACTTTCTATATAAGTTTCTTCTCTTTTAGGTTTTCTTACATAGGTTACTACTTTTTTAGGAATTTTTAGTACCTGTCCTACTCTTAGGTGATATGGTTTTTTAAGCTTGTTAGCTTTTATTATATCTTTTGTATATACACGAAACTTCTTTGCAATTTTTATTAAACTGTCTCCTGGTTTTACCTTGTATTTTATATATCTTGTTTTTACTATTCTTCCAGAACTTCCTCTATAGACTCTTTTAGTAACTTTTTTAACACATAAAATCTGTCCTACTCTCAATGTAGAGGACTTTAAACCGTTTATTTTCTTTAATGTTTTTACAGAAACACCAAATTTCTGAGCTATCTCAGAAAGGGTATCTCCTGGTTTTACCCTGTATTTCCTGCTACAGTAGGAATAAGAATAATCTCTTTTACTCTTTGTTTTTCTTGTTTTGTATCTTTTGCTATTTGAAGCATATTTTATAGGAATTTTTAATTTTTGTCCTGCTTTCAGTCTGTAAGGTTTTTTTAAGTTATTGGCTTTTATTATTTCTTTTGTGGAAACTCCAAATTTTTTTGCAATTTTTATTAAAGAATCTCCTTTTCTAACCTTATATATTCTGTAAGCTTCAACTTTTGATTTCTTTTTAGATTTTGAATATTTTTTTGGAATCTTTAATATTTGACCTGCTTTTAACCTGTAAGGCTTTTTTAGATTATTTAATCTAGCTATTTCCTTTACAGAGACACCAAACTTCTGGGCTATTTCTGAAAGGGTATCTCCTCTTTTAACTTTATACTTAATAAAACCTGAGTATCTTTTCTTCTCTGGTATTTTTAGCTTTTGACCAGGACGGATTATGTAAGGTTTTTTTAAGTTATTTTCTCTTATTAAATCTTTAACAGATACACCATATTTCCTTGCTATTTTATCAAGACTATCCCCTGTCTTTACTGTGTATGTTAATGCAAAAACATTAACAACTAAAACAAGTATTAAAAGTAAGGAGAGTTTAATACTCAATCTCAAAATCTTCATATCCTCCTTCTTTGTCTTCAAACTGGTATCTTATATGTGTTACCTCTGCTAAAGGAGGTCCTTTCTCTACTTCCTCCAAAAATTTTCTTAAAGTTTCTTCATCTCCTTCTGCTACTATCTCAACAGTCCCATCAGGTAAGTTTCTAACGTATCCTTTTAATCCTAGTTTTTTAGCTAAATCTCTTGTGAAATATCTAAATCCAACTCCCTGTACTCTCCCTGCTACAACAACATAAAGCCTCATATATTTATCCTCCTATTCCTTCCTAAGATAAGTGTCTTCTATATATTTTACAAACTCTTGAGGATTATTTATATCAAATGTTGTATGAAACTTATAGTAATCAGTTATTACTCCCTTTAGGTCATCAGGATTAGTTAATAACTCTCTATTCTCATCTTTTCTTATAACTTCATATTTATCACAACCTTTAAACCATTTAAAACCTTCAAAAATAATAAGATCAGGTTTTCCAACTATTAGATTACTTAGTATAAACTCTGGAGTATAATCAAATTCTGCTCTAATATAAGATGTTATTTTATTTGGAGAGGCAAGAATAACCTGACTTGCCCCTGCATTATACATTTTCCAGCTATCCTTACCTTCTGTATCAGTTTTGGCTTTCCCCTTAGGATCGTGTTTAACAGCTACAATTTCGTAACCCTTTTCAGATAATATTTTTATAACCTTTTCTATAAATGTTGTTTTACCACTGTTATGAGCACCTACTATAAAAATAACAGGTATATCCATACGTTAACCCTGAGTTTGTTTTATTAAAGTATAAAGAGTTGGTTTCAGGTGTTTCCTATCAACAACCATATCAATTTGCCCTTTTTCAAGTAAAAATTCAGCTCTTTGAAACCCTTCTGGAAGCTGCTGTTTTATAGTTTGTTCTATCACTCTAGGACCTGCAAAACCTATTAAAGATTCAGGTTCAGCAATAATAATATCTCCTAAAAATGCAAAACTAGCTGAAACACCTCCCATTGTAGGATCTGTAAGAACTGATATATATAAAATTCCTGCTTTATTCATTCTATCAACTGCAATAGATGTTTTTGCCATCTGCATAAGGGATATAATACTTTCCTGCATACGAGCTCCACCTGAAGCAGTAAAGGCAATAAAAGGAATATTTTTTTCTATTGCAAATTCAGCACCTCTCACAAATTTTGCACCAACAACACTTCCCATACTTCCACCCATAAATCTGAAATCCATTACTGCAAGAACCACTTCCCTATCATATATTTTTCCGTTAGCTATTATAATCGCATCTTTAAGACCTGTTTTTTCTTGAGCCTGTTTTATTCTATCTTTATACTTTTTTGTATCCTTGAAATTCAAAATGTCTACAGGAGATATTTTAGGAAAGAGATCATAGGAATATATTTCATCTAATATAGACTCTACTCTCTCCTGAGCAGTCATACGAAAGTTATACCCACAGTGGGGACATATCTTTAAATTTTTCTTAAGATCTTCACTATATAAAAGAGTTTTACATTTTTCACATTTAATCCATTCACCTTTTTCAATAGTTAGTTTCTTTTGGCCTTTAAATTTACCTAAAAGATCTTTTAATCCCATCTAAACCTCCGTTAACCAAGCAAAAGTTAAAATTCTTTCATTAAAATCACCATTTCTGTATGAGAAAAAATCTTCGCTACATATAGTACATTTTGAAAAGTCAACAATATGATTTACTCCTTTATTTTTTAGCTTATCTTTGGCAACTTCTTGCAAAGAAAATCTAAAACCTTCCTTATCTCTTTTAAGATATCTTTTGTTTAGCTTAATTCCATATTTTTTTGTATTTTCTAAGAAATCTTCCTTCACATAATAGCAACAATCCTTTGCTGAAGGTCCTATAAAACAAAAAACATTATTTTTATTTTTAAATAAATCAACTCCTTTTTCTAAAATTCCTTCAAAAAGGCCTTTCCATCCTGCGTGGATAACAACAATTGTTTTACTATCAGTTAAAATAACAGGCATACAGTCAGCAGTAAGCACTCCTATTGGTGTGTTCTTTTTATCTGTATAAAGACCGTCTGCATCTTTTTTATTATGCTCTTCTACTGGCAGTATATTGTTTGTGTGTTTTTGTTTTGGAAGGTATACGCTTTCAAATCCAAATGCATGTAATACTTTTTTCCTGTTTTCAGTATCTCTCATATTTCCATCAGATTTTTCTGTATAGACTATATGCAATTTTCCTATAGATATATGCTTCATACTGTTTACCTTATTGAATGTATGGCTTTGAAAAGGAATATTATAAGTATTAACTAAAAAAAGGGAAATTTTTGTGAGAAAAAACAGAAAGACAAATGAAAATTAATCCTTTGACTTAAAAGATAGAAAAAGCCCCTTTTAAAAGGGACTTATCTATGTATCAAAACTTTTTTACATTCCAGGAAGTCTCGGAATTTTGCCTAATTTAGAAAGTTTGTAGTATATTCCCCAGGCTTTTTTCATCCAGTGGCCAACTACAGGTAAAGGAATTAAAAGTGCATGTTTATCAGATCTGTAAGCTAAAGCTCCACCATCTCCTGTATCCATTAAACACATAATATTAATATGTGGTTTGTAGCTTTCAATTTTCCCTTCTTTAAGACCTTCTTTAACAGCTATGTTATTAGCAGTAACTCTTCCCATAACTTCAGCTAAATGTCCCTGTTTTGCTCTCCAATCTGGACCTTCTATAGATGCTACATCTCCTACTGCGTATATATTTTCAAAACCTTCTACCTGACAGCTGTCTTCTATTTTTAAAAATCCTGCTTCTGTTTTTGGTAAATCAGATTCCTTTATTACAGGATGACCATCTCCTGCAGGTGTAAATATAGTAAGATCTGATTTTATCTTTGTTCCATCTTCTAAGATAACCCCATCTTCAACAAACTCTTTTATTTTTTTACCTGTTATTTTCTCTATATTCATTTTTCTAAACATTGTATCCATCATTTTTAAAGCTGTTTCTCCAAGCCTAGCACCAGGTTTTGGCATTGGAGCGAAAAAGGTAATATCAAAATTTGCTCTTAAACCAAGCTTCGTTAAATAGTTATGAACATTGAACATAACTTCAAAGACAGGACCACCTCTAACAGCCTCAGGAGCTTTAGGATTTCCTCCAAAACCAAAGGCTAACTTTCCATACCCTCTATCTATCAACTGCTCAAGTCTTTTTCTTATTTCTAAGGTTTCTTCTGGAGAACCACATATAGATAAAGTATGTTCTATCCCTTTATGTTTTAGTTTTGTTTGCCCTATAGCTATAACTAGATAATCAAAATCTGTTTTCTCTCCAAAGTTCTCAAGAACAACTTTTCCTTCTGATGCTGAAATAGAGATAACTTTATCTTTTATGAATTTAAATTTATGAGACATAGCTACTTCGCCTAATGGAAGAGAAACATCAGACAAAGTAGTTTCTCCAGTAGGTATCCATATAGAAATAGGGTATATGTATACATAATCTCTATCTGAAACCAGCTCAACATCAAAGCCTTCTTTCCTTAGAGCTATCGCCGCCTCAACTCCACCTATTCCACCACCTAAAACAAGAACTTTCTTCATTCTCCTAACCTCCATTTAAATAATCCTCTACAAACTTATTTATATCTTTTTCTTTAGTTAAGACAAGAGGAACTCCTATTTTTTCAAGATTTCTTTTGAAACCTTCTCCACAACTTCTTGTTACAAATAAATCAACACCTTTTAAGAATGCCCATAGTTCATCCTTATGTTTTGGAATAGATTTATCCTTTTGAAGTGGAGAAAGACCTAGAATAACCTTTTCATCAGGAGAATTTCTATTTTCTGTAATTTCCTTAGGAAGTCGCCCTTCTCCTTTTTCGTGATGCTTTAAAACATTTGGGATTACTTCTCTTTGAGATATTTTGTTACCTTCTACAGTTACCACAACTATATATTCTGCTCTTCCAGGATGACCCCATATATGAGTTCCATCTTTAGATGGATATGCAATTCTCATTTTAATCTCCTTTGGTTAGTATATACTAACCAAAATATAATAAGAAAATAGCTCCTGTCAAGGAGCTATTAGTATGTTTTAACCTTTAGGAACTAAAGTAAAAAGCATATTTCTACCTTCTTTTTTTGGAGGCTTTTCCACTTTAGCTATATCAGAAACATCTTCTATAATTCTCTGGGCTAATTTTTCTCCAATCTCTGGGTGAACATTTTCTCTTCCTCTAAACCATATCCAAACTTTTACTTTATCTCCATGCTCTATAAACTCTCTAATATGCTTTACTTTTGTTTGATAATCATGATCTTCAATCTTTATTCTAAACTTTATCTCTTTTATGTTTTGCATTTTTTGGCGTTGCTTTTTTCTCGCCTCTTTTTCCTTCTTCTGCTGTTCAAACTTGTACTTTCCATAATCCATTATTTTACAAACAGGGGGCTTTGCGTTTGGAGAGATCTCAACAAGATCAAGCTCCTTTTCCTCTGCTAATCTTAAAGCTTCTTCAATTGGTACAATACCTAAATTTTGACCGTTTTCATCAATTAAACGGCATTCTTTAACTCTAATCTGTCTGTTAACTCTTAACTCCTGAATGGCTAGTTTACCTCCATGTTTATTTTTAAATTTTTATAAATCTTTGTGTGTTTTTTATATTGATTGCTTTCATTTGGAAAATCAAGTCTAAAGTGGGTTCCACGGCTTTCTTTTCTGTTTAATGCAGATAGTACTACTGCTTTTGCCAAGTAGACAAGATCTAACAAATATCTTACATTTCTATAATTATATAATTGTTCTTCTAATTTCTGAATATTCTTTAAAGCTTCGTTGAGAGATTTTTCTTCTCTTATTAATCCTACATTATTCCACATAAGTTTTTTTAAGTTGTTTAATACAGAGTCTTTATCTTCTAATATTTTTTTCTGTTTTTGGATATTATTTTCGCTAAATTTTCTATCTATTTTAGAATACATATTGTATAGATAAACACTGTAAGCAGTTTTATAACCAAAAACTATACACTCAAGTAAAGAATTACTTGCTAATCTGTTGGCACCATGAATTCCTGTGCAGGATATTTCTCCTACTGAAAATATTCCCTGTATATTTGTTTTTCCATTAGGTTCTGACTCTATACCCCCTATAGAGTAATGAGCAGCAGGACTAACAGGTATTAGATTTTTATCTTTCAGTCCTACCTCTTCAAGCATTTTATATATTGAGGGAAATCTTTTTTCAAAATTTATTTTTTTCTCTTTTAGAGGAGTTATGTCTAAAAATACTTTCCTACCTTGTTTATACTGCATAAATATTGCCCTAGCAACTTCATCTCTTGGTTTTAACTCATCAACAAATCTTTCTCCTTTATCATTTACAAGTATAGCTCCTTCTCCTCTAACAGCCTCAGAGATAAGATAAGCAGGATAATTTGGAAGATTCAAAGCTGTAGGATGAAATTGAATAAACTCTAGATCCTTCAATATTATTCCTGCTCTAAATGCTACTGATAAAACATCGCCACCTACTTTATAAGCAGATGTATTTCTTTTATATAGTGGTGAGTATCCACCAGTCGCTAGAACAAGGGATTTACTACGGATTAATTTTTTTTCTATATTATTAGAAACAATAATTCCTTTAAAAGTATTGTCTTCAACAAGAATTTCTTCAAGATAAAAACATGTTTCTATATCTAGATTTCTTTTTTTTATCTCATGATATAACGTTTTTCCTATAGCTGATCCTGTTTTATCTTTTACGTGCAAGACTCTTCTTCTTGAATGGGCTGCTTCTTTTGTTAGTAGAGGTAAACCAGCTTCATCTTTATCAAAAGGAACTCCTAAAGTTATTAAATCAACAACTCTCTCAAGACCTTCCTCAACAAGAACCCTTACGTTTTTTTCTATACATAAACCTTTTCCTGCCTTAACTGTATCTATAAAATGAAGTTCTGGAGAATCATCTTTTCCAATGGCAGCAGCAATTCCACCTTGAGCAAGGAAAGAGTTTGAAATGTTAGGTTCTTTTTTTGAAATTATTAGAGGCTTTATCCCAAGGTTTAAAAGCTGCAGAGCTGTTGATAGCCCTGCAACTCCTGCTCCTATAATAACAGTATCTACAGTTTCTTCAGGTAAAATCCTTGTATCAAATTCTGTTAAATATCTTTTCATTAAGCAGTTCTTTTAAGAGCTTTTTCCTTAAATACTTTAAGTAAAACTTCTGTTAATTTCTTAGGGTTGTGCCTAGCATATGAACCTTTATCTAAAAGGTCTTCAGCATATACAGTTATTCCCATTCTAGATACATTTCCAGCATCGGCTACAACAGGTTCAGCATTCTCTTTCATATATCTTCTTAAAACTTCATCAGGAGGAATTGTGGTATTTATAATAGCAGCATTTATAAACGGCTGTCCAACAATTTTATGAAGAGCTTTTATATGATCTGAAGCAGAAAATCCATCTGTTTCGCCGTATTGAGTCATTACATTACATACATATATTTTATATGCATTAGATTTCTTTATAGCTTCTTTTATGTCTTCAACAAGAAGATTAGGAATTATACTTGTGAAAAGACTTCCAGGTCCTAAAATAATAAAATCTGCATCTAAAATTTTTTGAACTGCATCTTCAGGAGCTTTTACATTAGATGGTTCCATCCAGATTTCTTTTATTTTTCCTTTTAACTGTTTTCCATACTCAGTTATTTGAGTTTCTCCTTTTATTACCTTTCCATCTGTAAACTCAGCTACAATATCAACCATTTCATCAGTTGAAGGGATAATTTTTCCTTTAATATTTAAAATCTTTGAAGTTATCTCAATAGCATCAAGAAAATCTCCCTTAACCTTTGTCAAAACAGTTAAAAAAAGATTTCCAAAACTGTGACCTTTTAGCCCCTCTCCATTTGAAAAACGGTACTGAAAAACTTTAGCAAGAATATCCTCATCTTCAGCAAGAGCAACAATACAGTTTCTAATATCTCCAGGTGCAGGAATCTGCATCTCTTCTCTAAGTCGCCCTGAACTCCCCCCGTTATCTGCAACTGTAACAATAGCTGATAAATCAGCTATTGTCGCCGGTACTAGATGCTTAATCCCCCTTAAAAGAGAAGATAATCCTGTTCCTCCTCCAATTGTTACAACTTTCATTTTGTCCTCTCCTTTTAAAAAATTTTTTCATCCTCCCCTATTTTTTAGGAATTTTACTATATTTTCTGTATTAATTTCTGATATTATACCTTTCTCTGTAATTATTGCAGTTATGTTCTCTGCAGGAGTTACATCAAAACTATAATTTAGAGCCTTTGTTTTTTCTGGAGCTATATCACATCCACCACATTTCTTTACTTCATCTTCACTTCTTATTTCGATAGGAATATCATCGCCCTTTTCTGTTTCTAAATCAAATGTGGAGGTTGGAGCAGCAACATAAAAAGGAATATTGTGTTCCCTGGCAAGAACAGATAAAGAATACGTTCCTATTTTATTGGCAACGTCCCCATTTTTAGTAATTCTATCGGCTCCTACAATTACAACATCAATTAATCCTTTTTTCATTAAAAAGCCAGCAGAGTTATCAGTAATAAGATAATGTGGTATACCCTCTTCTTGCAACTCCCATGCTGTAAGTCTTGCTCCCTGTAGATAAGGCCTTGTTTCATCAACATAAACAGTTATATCTTTTCCTTCTTCATATGCACTTCTTATAACCCCAAGGGCTGTTCCCCATCCTGATGTAGCAAGAGCTCCTGTATTACAGTGAGTCAGAATATTAGCTTTTTTAGGTATTAATATCTGTCCATAGCCCCCAATAGATTTGTTTGCATGATAATCTTCTAAATCAATCTTTTTTGCTTCTTTAAAGAGAAGTTTAATTAGTTCATCTTTATCTTTCTCACTTACCCATTTTTGATATTTTTTCCACATTCTATCAAGAGCCCAGAAAAGATTTACAGCTGTAGGTCTGGTATTTTTTAATGTTTCTAAAACATCTTTAGATTTTTCTAAAGGAAGACCTTTATCTATAATTTCTTTTATTCCTATAGCGAAACCATAAGCTCCAACTATTCCAATTAACGGAGCACCTCTCACAATCATATCTTTTATTGCTTTTGCTACATCTTTGTATGAAGACAGTTCTACCCATTCTAGCTCTTTAGGCAACTTAAGCTGATTTATTACATAAAGTTTGTGATCTTTAAGTTCAATAGGTTTAATATCTTTGATTTTTCTCAATATATCCTCCTTTAAAAAATACAATTTATGCAGATTATTATAAATCAACAGGGAGATGAAAGATGTTGATAATTTAAGAATTTTTAAAAAGATACTATAAAGAGATTTTTTTATCTGCAGGTGGAAAAAATTCTATTCTTACAATATCTTTAGTCTTTGGATCCTGTCTATAAACACACCATATACCCTCGTCTTTTCCTGCCCATAAAAATTTAGTAAATCTTCTAAGTTCTGGAGATATTGGGATTATATCGCAGAGATTTTTTTTAAATTCTTTGTTCTTTTTAACAATGATATTGTATTTATACTTTGCCATACTCCCTCCTTTGCTTTTAGTTAGTGAAAGTTAACCTATTATTTATATTAAGTTATAAGATTATTCCGAATAATGTCAATATATGGAAAAAATATGAAAGCAAATTGTATATTTATGAAACACTTAGATATAGAGATATGATCTAAAATAAATCTTTGATCATAAGGAGTCTTTCTTGCTAAAAATCTGATTTATCTTTTTGATAATTTTTTCCTGACGTTTTTTTCCTTTTGGCATGGATTTTCTAAGTTTTTCAAGGTCATTTAAAATATTTTCTATATTCTCTGGCAGCAAATTTTCAATAAACTCTCTTATTTTTGCAGAAAGACCAGGAACTTTTCCTGAAGTAGATATTCCAATAACTAGATCTCCTTTTTTTACATAAGCTGGAAAAATAAAATCGCAGTAGTCAGGACTATCAACAGAGTTTACAAGAATATTTTTTCCTCTTGTGTAGTTAAATATTTCCTTTTGTAAATCAATATCATCAACAGCAATAATAACAATATCCATATTTTCCAAATCTGAAAATTCAAAGCTTTTTCTTTTAAAAGGAATATCATGATTTTTTAAAAGTTCTTCTGTTTCCTTAGAAACCTCTTTTGATACAACAAAAAGATTTGGATTAAATGGCAAAACTTTTTCTATTTTTCTATAAGCTACTTTACCCCCTCCTACAATAAGAGTATTCTTATTTTCTAAAGAAATAAAAATTGGAAATAAGGCCATTAAACATCTTCCCATAAAGCTGTTGTTAAGTATTTCTCTCCACCGTCAGGGCATACAAAAACAATAACTCCTTCTTTTATTTCCCTTGCTAGCTGTATAGCAGCTTCAAATGCGGCTCCTGAAGACTGACCTACAAAAACTCCCTCTTTTCTAGCTAACTCTCTAGCTCTTTCATAAGCAATATCAGTCCCTATAAACATAGTTCTGTCTAATCTGTTTTCGTCAAAAATTCCTGGTTTTATTGAAGTTTCTATGTATTTTAATCCCTCTATCCCATGAAAAGGACTATCTGGTTGAACTCCAACTATTTGAATATCTGGATTAAATATCTTTAGTCTTCTACCTGTGCCCATTACCGTACCACCAGTTCCTATACCTGCAACAAAATGAGTTATTCTATGATTTGTCTGCTCCCATATTTCCACAGCTGTTGAATAAAAATGAGATTTCCAGTTAGCATCATTATTATACTGGTCAATGTAATAGTATCTATCTGGATGTTTTTCTATTAAATCTCTTACAAATAAAATAGCCCCATCGGTACTTTGAAGAGGATCTGTATAATGTATCTTTGCTCCATATGCTTTTATAATACGTTTTCTCTCTTCGCTAACGTTAGCAGGCATAGCAAGTTCTACTCTGTAGCCAAGAGCTGTTCCAACCATAGCAAGGGCAATTCCTGTATTTCCAGAGGTAGCATCTAAAATTATCTTATCTTTAGTTAGCTTTCCAGACTGAATAGCTTCTACTATCATTCTGGTTGCAGGTCTATCTTTAACAGACCCTCCAGGATTATATCCTTCTAATTTTGCGTATATTTCAACTGGCTTATCTTTTATATCATCAGGAATAGATTTTTCCAGTTTTATTAAAGGAGTATTTCCTACCAGTTCAAGAATAGATTTCCTTGTCTTTCTTATAGATTCATCGTGTTCTCCTAAAATCCACAAGGTTCCACCCTTTATTTTTTTCTATATTTTTAGAAGTTTTATTATAGCATTTTATAAACCTTTAAATGTTTTTCTACTTAAAAGCTGTATAAGTTCAGAAAGAAGGTGGACACCTACCGAAAGGAATAAAAAAAGGAGGTAGGTGTCATGAAAGGAACAATCGGAACAAATACATATTTATTTTCGTTATTTCCAAAGAAAATCTCAAGCAA
>JALWKR010000188.1 GCA_027081375.1 Persephonella sp. | reverse complement strand
AAAACATATGATAAAGAAAGAGTTCTTCAGATAGTAGGAGAGTTTCCAGATATAAAAGGTATTCTTGTTCAGCATTCTGAAACATCAACAACAACCCTCCACGATATAAACTTCCTTGCAGATATATCAAAAAAACTTGATGACTGTATACTTGTTGTTGACGGAATAACATCTGTAGGTGTTTATGAGGTCTATCCTGACGAGATAGGAATTGATGTCTTAGTTACTGGTTCTCAGAAGGCTTTAATGCTTCCTCCAGGGCTTGCTATTCTTTATTACTCTGAAAAAGCTGAAAAAAGACTTTCTACAAGTAATATTCCTAAGTACTACTTTGATGTTGCTAAAGAGGCAAAAAAACAATCAAAAGGTCAAACAGCTTACACTCCAGCTATAAATCTTATTATTGCCCTTAATGAAAGCTTAAATCTTTTGCTAGAAGAAGGTATTGAAAATCTTGCAAAAAGGCACTTAGTAATGGCAGAAGCAACAAGAGAAGCAGTGAAAGAGATAGGGTTAAAGCTGCTATCAGAAAGCCCTGCTAACTCTGCTACAGGGGTATACGCTCCTGCAGGTATAAATGCAGATGACCTAAGAAAAGAGCTTTTAAAGATTGGTTTTAGAGTAGCAGGGGGACAGGATCATCTAAAAGGTAAGATTTTTAGAATTGCCCATATGGGATACTTTGACTTTATGGATATGGTTCAGGTTATAGCAGGATTGGAAATGGCTTTAAATAAGATAGGATTTGAGGTAGAGCTAGGAAAAGGAGTTAAAAAAGCTCAGGAAATATTTCTTCAAAATATGTAAAGTTAGTAAATACAAACCTGATATAATTACCTAAAAAAAGCTTTGAGGTGTGAGATGGAAGAAAAAAAGGAAAATTT
Organism: Persephonella sp.; assembly: GCA_027081375.1. Taxonomy (GTDB): domain Bacteria; phylum Aquificota; class Aquificia; order Aquificales; family Hydrogenothermaceae; genus JAADDV01. Next base: position 2,652 of record JALWKR010000188.1, on the reverse strand, counting down.
AGAAGAAGAACAAAAAGTTCTTGGGATAGAACATAAAAAAGAGGAAGAGAAAAAAGAAGAAGAAAAAGCACCAGAAGATAGCTTAAAGTTTATGATTGCCTATATGCTTGCTACAGGTTTATTTGTTGGAAAAGTTCCTAAAATTCCAGGGACTGCAGGAACGCTAGTTGGATTAATACCTATTCTTATATACTGGATGAAGGGAGGACCTTATCAGATAGTAAACCAGATTGCTATTACCCTTGCTGTATTTTTCATTGGAATATGGGCTTCAACTGTTTTAATAGAAACTCTAAAAGATGGGAAAGACCCTGAATATATTGTTATAGACGAGATAGCAGGGTATATGGTTTCTATGATTGGATTTACTCCAACTATAGAACATCTTGTTCTAGCTTTTATTATATTTAGAATATTTGATATTCTCAAACCACCACCAATAAAATGGTTTGAGAAACTTCCTTCAGGTCTTGGAGTGATGGCTGATGATATAGTAGCTGGGATATACTCCTGGATAGTTATGTTCATTTTAGTTCATTTCCTAGGTTTATAAAATCTATCAGAGAGGTTTTGATATGATTACATATAAAGACTCAGGAGTTGATATAGAAAAAGCTGACAAGTTTGTTCAGCAGATAAAAGGTTTTGTAAAAGAAACCTTTGATAAAAATGTTATAACTCCTATTGGTGGGTTTGCAGGGGCTTACCTTTTAGAAATAACAAAGTACAAAGAACCTGTTATCACATCTTCAACAGATGGAGTAGGAACAAAACTAAAGATAGCACAGGCAGTTAATAAGCATGACACAATAGGCATTGACCTTGTTGCCATGTGTGTTAATGACCTTGTAACTACCGCCTCAAAGCCTCTTTTCTTCTTAGATTACTTTGCAACAGGAAAGCTAGAACCTGAAGTTGCTGTAGATGTTGTAAAAGGAATATCTGAAGGGTGTAAACAGGCTCAGTGTGCTCTTATTGGTGGAGAAACAGCAGAAATGCCAGGAATGTATAAAGAAGGAGAGTATGACCTTGCAGGATTTGCCGTTGGTGTTGTAGAAAGAGAAAAAATGCTTGATGGTTCTAAAACACAGAAAGGAGATATTCTCATTGGATTAGCTTCTTCTGGTATCCACAGTAATGGATATTCTTTAGTGAGAAAACTTATAGAGATTAAAAAATATTCTTTAGATACCTATATTGATGAGATAGGAAAAAAACTGTGGGAAGAGCTTTTAACTCCAACAAAGATTTATGTAAGGTCTGTTTTAAACCTTGTAGAAAATGTTGAGGTTCATGCTATAGCTCATATAACAGGAGGGGGAATACCTGGAAATCTTATAAGGGTATTAAATGACAACATAAAGGCTATTATAGAAGAGGGGACATGGGAAGTTCCTTCTGTATTTAAATGGATAGAAAAAGAAGGGAATATCCCTAAAGATGAGATGTATAAAACGTTTAATATGGGGATTGGAATGATTGTTGCTATTCCAGAAAAAGAGAAAGAAAAAACATTAGAGATATTAAAAGAGGAAGGGGAAAAAGCTTTTGTTATTGGTTATTTAGAAGAAGGAGAAAAATCAGTAAACATTATTTAACTAAATAGTACAATAGCAGCAAAATTATTGGGGATTCACCATGCTACTGGCGAGATATATACAAAGGGCAAAATCTGTCCTTGATAAAAACTGGACAGGAGAGTATACAGTTCCCTCTATACATCTTTATCCTCATCAGTGGAACTGGGACAGTGGCTTTATAGCAATAGGTTACTCCCACTATGATACAGAAAAAGCAATAAAAGAGCTTACCCATCTTTTTAATGCCCAGTGGAAAAATGGAATGGTTCCTCAGATTGTCTTCAACAAGAAATCATTAGGAAAATACTTTCCTGAGCCAGACTTCTGGCAGGCTCATAAATCTCCTTTAGCTCCTGATGGCATTCTAACATCAGGTATAACAATGCCCCCTGTTCATGGATTTGCTGTACTGAAGATATACGAGAATGCAAAAGATAAAGATAAAGTTATTCCATTTCTAAAATGGATATTTCCAAGAATAAAAAAGTTTCACAGATACCTGTATCTGGAAAGAAACCCTAAAGACAATGGTCTTATATATATAAGGCACCCCTGGGAATCAGGAATGGATAACTCTCCTTTATGGGACAAGCCACTAGACAGAATAGATATTAATAAAGTAAAAATTCCAAAATTTGAAAGAAAAGATGACAAAATAATAGACCCAGAACAAAGACCAAAAGATATAGACTATAAGAGATACATATACCTTGTAAATATCTTTAGAAAAAACAATTATATAGAAGAGAAGATATTTCAAGAATGTCCTTTTATTGTCGCTGATCCTCTATTTAACTCAGTTCTGTGTGCCTCTAATGAAGCTTTAATCAAGATAGCCGATATACTAAAAGAAGATTACAAGGAAATAGAGGAGTGGAATAATCTAACGAAAAGAGCTGTAAAAGACGAGCTATACAGCACAAAGGATAAAATATTTTATGGATATGATTTTATAGAGAATGAGCTACTAGAAGAACCTACGGCAGCTGGTTTTTTACCTTTGTTTGGAGGTATTCCAACAAAAAAACAGGCAAAAGAACTTCTTGAATATATGAACTCAGCAAGCTTCTGC
>JALWKR010000187.1 GCA_027081375.1 Persephonella sp. | reverse complement strand
TATAAAGGCTCCTTTTGATGGGATTGTTATTAAAAAGATGAATGATGTTGGAGATATGGCTGCTCCAGGAATGCCAATATTTGTAATTGGAGATAATGATTTTAGATTTTTTGCTCAAGTTGATGAAAGTTTTGTAGATAAAGTACATGTTGGAGATACATTTGACGTTAATATTGAAACTATTGGAAAAACTGTAAAAGGAACAGTTGTAGAGAAAAACAGTAATATAGACCCTATGAGCAGAAGTTTTTCTATCAAGATGAAAATTCCTTATGTTGAAGGATTATCCTCTGGAATGTACGGAAAGTTCTATATTCCAACAAAAGCAGAAGAAGAAATATTTATACCGCAATCTGCAGTTGTTAGATGGGGACAGTTAAACGCTGTTTATAAAGTGGACAGTCAGGGAGTTTTACATCTTACATTTGTAAAACTTGGTAAAAAGTTAGGAGATAAAATTCAAGTTTTATCTGGTGTTGAACCTGGTGATGAAATTGTGGTTTCTGGAACAGAAAAAGCTTGTGACGGCTGTAAAATCAGATAACTCTGGAGGTAAAAAATGGATTATAAAAATAAAAAGCTTGGTTTAGCTGGTAAGATAGCAAAGGCTTTTGTAAATTCCCCTCTTACCCCTTTACTTGTTCTTGCATCGCTACTTTTAGGGCTTTTTGCAGTTTTAACAACTCCAAGAGATGAAGAGCCTCAAATTGTTGTTCCTATGATAGATATTATGGTTCCTGCTCCTGGAAAGCAGGCTAAAGAGATAGACAAGATAATTGCTAAACCTTTAGAAAAAATAATGTGGGAAATCCCTGGAGTTGAATATGTTTACTCTTACTCTGGAGATGGATTTGCTATTACAACTGTAAGATTTTATGTTGGTTCAGACCCTGAAGATGCTCTTGTCAGACTTTACAGTAAGCTTATGTCTAACATGTACAGAATGCCTAAAGGCACTATGCAGCCTATTATAAAACCTAAATCTATTGATGATGTTCCTATTATCGCCTTAACGTTCTATAGTGATAAATATAGTTCTTACGAGATAAGGAGAGTTGTTGAGCAGGTTGAAGATGAGCTAAAGCAACTTACAAATATATCTGAAACAATGATAATAGGTTCTAAACCTAAAACAATATATGTTGAGTTTGACCCAGCTAAATTAAATGCATATCATGTTATGCTTCCACAAATAGTTCAATCTCTACAAAAAGCAAATGTATCTCTTCCTTCAGGGGAGTTTGATAAAGATAACTATAGATTTAAAGTTAGAACAGATGCTTTCTTAAGAGATATAGAGGATGTAAAAAATGTTGTAGTAGCTGTTTATAACAACAAACCTATTTACTTAAAAGATGTTGCAAAGATATACGAAGGAGAAGGGGAACCTACTAACTACGTTCAGTTTGGATATGGAGTTCAGGGAGAAGGAGATAAAACAAAACTTTATAACGCTGTAACACTAGCTATAGCTAAAAAAACAGGGAGTAACGCGGTTTTTGTTGCAGAGGATATACTAGAGAAGCTTGAGCTTCTCAAAGGAAAGGTTATTCCTGATGATATACATGTAAAAGTAACAAGAAACTATGGAGAAACAGCTACAGAGAAAGCAAATGAGCTCATAGAACACCTTCTTATAGCTACGTTTTCTATTGTTCTGCTAATTGCTGTTACATTAGGCTGGAGAGAATCTTTGATTGTTGCAGTAACAATTCCTGTTACTCTCGCAATTGCCCTATTCTTAAGTGAAATGTATGGATACTCTCTAAACAGGGTTACACTATTCGCTCTAATCTTCTCTATTGGTATTCTTGTTGATAACTCTATTGTTGTTCTTGAAAATATCCATAGATGGTTTGAAATGAGAAAACTTCCTCCTGATCAGGCAGCAGTTGTAGCTACTGATGAGGTAGGAAACCCTACTATCCTTGCTACATTTGCAGTTATAGTTGCTCTTCTTCCAATGGCATTTGTTACTGGAATGATGGGTCCATATATGAGACCTATTCCTGTTAACTCCTCTGTTGCAATGTTCTTCTCTATGCTTTTAGCATTTATTCTCACTCCTTATCTTGCTATTAGATGGGTAAAACAAGAACCTGGATTAACACCAGAACATCTAGAACATGAGATAGAAGAAAGAGCAGGCTTTCTAACTAAATTGTATGAAAGAATATATCTACCTCTTTTCTTAAGTAGATGGAAAAGATGGGTATTTCTGTTCTTCATGGGACTACTTCTAGTTGGTTCAGCATGGCTTGTTGTAAACAGAACAGTACTTGTAAAAATGCTTCCTTACGACAATAAAAGTGAACTTTTTATAGTTCTAGATATGCCTGAAGGTACACCATTAGAAAGAACATATCAGGTAGCTAAAAAACTTGCCGAATATGTAAAAGGAATAAATGAAGTAGATAACTATGTAATATATGCTGGAGTTCCTGCTCCTTTTGACTTTAACGGTCTTGCAAGACACTACTATTTAAGAAAAGCTCCTTACTACGCAATGATTAAAGTAAATCTTATTGGAAAACACGAAAGAAAAGCTCAGTCCCATGAAATAGCAGAAAGAATAAGAGAAGATATCTACAAAATAGCAATGTCTGAAGGAGCAAAATATGTAGCTGTTGTTGAACCGCCTCCAGGACCACCTGTTTTATCTCCTATTGTTGCTGAAGTTTATGGACCTGATTATGACGGTCAGCTAGCTGTTGCTAAAGAAATTGAAAAACTGTTTAAAAACACTCCTGGTGTTATAGACGTAGGTATATACGCTAATGTTCCTCAAAGAGAATACATCCTAAAAGTTGATAGAGAAAAAGTTAGAAGATACGGATTTGATGAAGACATGATTGTAAAAACAATGAGAATAGCCCTTGCTGGTTATGAAGTAGGTTATATCCACTCTTCTAGAGATTTATATCCTGTGGGAATTGTTTTAAGACTTGATCAAAAAGACAGAACATCTATAGATGATATTCTTGCTATGAAAATACCTACTCCTAAAGGAGCTATCCCTATTAGTACTTTTGTAAAAGTGGAAAAAGGTTCTTCAGAACACGACATATATAGAAAAAATCTTCAGAAAGTTGTTTATGTTATAGCAAATGTAAATGACTCTGTAGGTTCTCCTGTTTATCCAATCCTTGATTTATCAGATAAGATAGCAAATCTTCCAACTCCAGATGGGAAAGGTGTAGAAATACTGTATACTCATCAACCAGAGCTTGAAGACAGATACTATGTGAAATGGGACGGTGAATGGCAAGTTACATATGAAACATTTAGAGATATGGGAATAGCTTTCGCAGTAGCTATTGTTGTTCTTTATATCTTGCTTGTTGGATGGTTTGGTTCATTTAGAATGCCTGCTGTTATAATGTCTCCAATACCATTTACTCTTGTTGGTATTATCCCAGGACACTGGCTTCTTGGAGCATTCTTTACAGCAACTTCAATGATAGGATTTATTGCTTTAGCTGGTATTATCCTAAGAAACTCTATTCTTCTTGTTCAGTTTGCTGAGGATAAACTTAAAGAAG
>JALWKR010000186.1 GCA_027081375.1 Persephonella sp. | reverse complement strand
GTTTATAAACAGAGGATATTTTTTAAATGGAGCTACAGAGAAGTTAAATATATTTTTTAAGTCAACAATTTTTCCGTTTAAAAAAAGTATTTTACTGTTAAAAACATGAAAAGTTTTTCCTTCAATCCTTAAAACAGGTTTAAACTCTTTGTCTAACTTTATAAGTATTCCATTTTTTCCTGTTTTACTGTTTAAATCAAGTACATCAAAATACATCATTGTGTTTTCATCTATTGAAATCCATGTATTAAAGGCTACAAGCTTTTGTTTTAATAAATCCTCTTTTTTTCTAAGAATTTTGTATATTTTCTCAGCTTTTAGATTTGTTTTTGGTAGTACAAATTCAAGGTTAACAAGCTGAAAAACTGAAAATAGCAAAGAAAATATAAAAAATCTTACTGAGAGTTTTTTTAATGATATTCCATTGAGAAGTATAGGATATATCTCGTTTCTTTTAATAAGATCCCTTGCAAAAAGTGCAATAACAATAATAATTGAAATAGGAAGAACAATATAAAATTTTTCAGGGAGTTTATTTAATACATACAGAAATACAAGCTTAATATCAAAAACCTTTATTTTTCTAAACAACTCTATAAGTTCAACAAGAGCTGAAACAAAAGCAGCAGAAGGTAAGATAACCATCGTATATAAAAAAAGTTTTTTGTAAATATATCTGTCTAATATTTTCATCTACATCCTTGAGACTTTGATAACTTTTACTAACTTATGATATATTATTTTGGTTAATCAAGCACGTCTCCTCTGGCACAAGGGTTGCCCTTTGCGGTCATTGGGAGGCGGAAGAATAAACCCTTAAGGAGGTATTTTTATGGCATTTGAAATTACTATGAGAGAGCTTCTTGAAGCTGGGGTTCACTTTGGTCACCAAACTAGAAGATGGAACCCTAAAATGGCACCTTACATCTTTACAAAGAGAAATGGTATTCACATTATTGACCTTTCAAAAACAATTCCTCTCTTCAAAATCGCATGGGAATTTGTTAGAGATGAAGTTGCAAAAGGTGCAGATGTTCTTTTTGTAGGTACTAAAAAGCAGGCACAGGCAATAATTGAAGAGCAAGCTCAAAGATGCGGTGCTTTCTATATTAACGAAAGATGGCTCGGTGGTTTATTAACAAACTTCCAAACTGTTAGAAAATCCATTGAAAAGTTAAAAAAACTTGAAAGAATGGAAGCTGAGGGAGCCTTTGAGATACTTCCTAAAAAGGAAGTTGTAAGACTTAAAAAGAAAAAAGAAAAACTTGAGAAGTATCTCAAAGGTATAAAAGATATGGAAAAAATTCCAGATATTATATATGTAGTTGATACTGTAAGAGAGGAACTTGCTGTAAAAGAAGCTAAAAAGTTAGGTATCCCTGTTGTTGCTATAGCAGATACAAACTGTGACCCTGATTTAATTGACTATCCAATCCCAGGAAACGATGATGCTATAAAAGCTATCAACCTAATTACTACAAAAATAGCTGATGCTGTATTAGAAGGAAAATCTATGAGAGAAGCTACTGTAGCTGAAGGTGGGGAAATTGAAAGTGTAGAAGCTGAAATGCTTAAAAAAGCTGAGGAAGAAGGTGTTGCTGAAATAAAAATGTCTGGGGTTCACGGAGCAAATGCTCCTGAAAAAGAAGAAGCTATTGAAGATGCAGTAGAAAAAGAAGTAAAAGAAGAATTACCTGAAGAAATAGAAGAAGCTAAGGAGGAGTTAAAATAATGGCAGTAGATGCAAAGCTTGTTAAAACATTAAGAGAAATGACTGGTGCAGGTGTTTTAGAGTGTAAAAAAGCTTTAGAAGAAACTGGCGGAAATCTTGAAGAAGCTGTTGAGCTTTTAAGAAAAAGAGGAATAGCAAAGGCTGCTAAAAAAGCAGGTAGAGAAACTAAAGAAGGTATTATTCATGCATATATCCACGCTGGTGGAAGAGTTGGTGTTTTACTTGAGCTAAACTGTGAAACAGACTTTGTTGCGAGAAACGAAGTATTTAAAGAGCTTGCTAATGAGCTAGCTCTTCAAATCGCCGCAATGAAGCCTCAATATGTAAGCAGAGACACAGTTCCTAAAGAAGTTTTAGAAAAAGAAGGAGAAATAGCAAGAGAAGCAGCATTAGCTGAAGGAAAACCAGAGCATATAGCAGAGAAAATAGCTGAAGGAAAAGTTGAGAAGTTCTTAAAAGAAGTATGCTTATTAGAGCAACCGTACATAAAAGATGACAAAAAAACTGTTGAAGACCTTGTAAAAGAATACATTGCAAAACTTGGAGAGAACATACAGGTAAGAAGATTTACAAGATACGAAATTGGAGACTAGTAAGTGGGACTAAAGTATAAAAGAGTTTTACTTAAACTTTCTGGTGAAGCTTTAATGGGGGATCAAGACTACGGGATTGATCCCCATTTTGTCAACTCTTTAGCTGAGGATATAAAGGAAGTTTATGAGATAGGTGCTGAAATAGCTATAGTTATTGGTGGTGGAAACATCTTTAGAGGTGTAAAAGGTGCCTCTATGGGAATGGACAGAGCTACTGCTGATTATATGGGAATGCTTGCAACTGTTATGAATGCTTTAGCCCTTCAAGATGTTCTAGAGAAGAAAGATGTCCCTACTAGAGTTATGTCTGCTATTGAAATGAGACAGGTTGCAGAGCCTTACATTAGAAGAAAGGCAATTAGACACTTAGAAAAAGGAAGAATTGTTATCTTTGCTGCAGGAACAGGAAGTCCATTTTTTACAACAGACACAACAGGAGCATTAAGAGCTGCTGAGATAAAAGCAGAGGTACTGTTAAAAGCAACAAAAGTTGATGGAATATATGATAAAGACCCAGTTAAATATCCTGATGCTAAACTTCTTCCAGAAGTTTCTTATTTAGAGGCAATAAATAAAGATCTAAAGGTTATGGATCACACAGCATTAACTCTTTGTATGGAAAACAATCTTCCTATTATTGTCTTTAATATCAAAGAAAAAGGAAACCTAAAAAGAATCCTTCTAGGTGAGCAGGTAGGATCAATTGTAAGATAGTATATCAAAGTTCTATAATTTCTTATCCAAATACTCTGTAAAAAATACTTGAAGTTTTTTATTGTTTATCTTGTTTATGCTATCTAGTTTGTTAAAAGGGATTTTTTTTAATATCTGAATAGATTTTAGATCTTCATAAGAAAGAAAAGATTCATTCCCTTGAGAGCATTTTTTACATAACACTCCAGATTTTTCTATAGAAAAACTTCCATAATTTTTTTTGCTTATAGAAGTTTTGCAAACAACACAGTTTTTAGTTTCTGGATATATACCTGAAAGGTAAACTAGTTTAGCAAGAAAATTTGTTTTAAATGTCTCTGTATCTTTTGTAGATAGCAGATAATATAGAGATTTTTTTAAAAGAATAAAAAGTCTTTCATCGGAAAAAAGTACATATTTGTTAAAAATATCAAGAATAAAAAAAGCTGTATAAAATCTATCAATATCCTTTGAAAATTGAAGTGCTAAATTTTTGTAGTTATCTATCTCTTTTATAAATACTTTTTCT
>JALWKR010000185.1 GCA_027081375.1 Persephonella sp. | reverse complement strand
TTTCTGGGTCTACAACTCCAGGAAGCTCTACAAGAATTCTTCTTTCCCCAAGTCTGGCTATATTTGCGTTTAATGTTCCAAACTGGTCAATTCTGTTTCTTAACGTCTCTACTGCCTGCTGGATTGTGGATTTTTTGATTCTGTCTAACTCTCTAGGATGGAAAGATAGTTTTATAACACTATTTTCTGTTTTTATTATTAGTTGAGGGTAATCTTTTTTAATTATTTGATAGGCTTTATTTATTTTCGTGGGATCCAGAAGTGATATGACTATACCCTTTGTTCCATCTACTTCAGCAGACAGAACCTCAATGCCATTTTTTTGAAGTTTATTTTCTATCTCCTTTGCTAGCTGTTTGTACTGGGTTTTAATTACATGTTCCACGTCAACTTCAAGAACGATACTCATTCCACCTTGAAGGTCAAGTCCAAGCTTTACAGGTTTTGAAAAAATTACATACAAAGAAGCAACAAGTACAGCAAATATCAACAGAAGCTTAAGTTTTAAATCGTTTTTCAAGACTTGTCCCCTTTTTATTTATTTTTACGTATACAGAAAAACTATTATACAACATCCTGATTTTTCCAAATTTTTAGATGAATGAATTTTATGATAAAAATCATATTAACGTAATTAATATATTTTCTATCTATAATATATAAAACACTGATAAATATACTATTAGAATATCATTTAAGGAGGATTTAGTATGTTTAAGCAGCAGCGGCTACGTAATCTTTTAATTTCAGGTGTTTTAGCTACAGGAATTTCTTTTGGAGCTTTTTCTGAGGAAGTTCCAAAGGATAGGTCAAGCCCGCCGTTTTCTTTAGATCTTCTTGAACCTGTTACAGTTAAGGTGGGAGGATTTTTTGGTAAAAAGATATCTGCCTTTCAGCCAAAAAATCCTTATAACATTTTTATTAATTATGAACTTGGAATGCACTGCGTTGGTTTTGATATTTCTTACTGCTGTGTTATTCCACCATACAACAGTATTCAGGCTCAGGCGGTAAAATCAGGAAGGGATGGAAAACTTCCTCAGCTTTTAACTCCTGACGACAAGATAAAACTTTTTTACTATGTAAAAGACAACACTTATTCTGAAGGAAATAAGATGAAATACTGGTCTGTTCCTAAAGATGTTAACGGGGATGGGGATATGAATGATCCTGGGGATAACATGGCTAACTATGTATGGACTCATCTATTTATATATCAGGATTTAGAGGGGACAGTTCCTAAAAAATGGAATGAAAAAATGCGTCTGCATGTAGGTAAAGAGATACAGGTACCTGTTGATGCTGGTCCTTCTGGAAAACCTTTAGCTGGTGGGTATATGGATTATGCAGGAGCGAAAGGTGGAAATATAGTTTTTACTGACAGTATGATACCTGCAGTTAAAAATGTTCCTTTAGTTTTAACAGCATCTTATATATGGGATGCTTTAGGTCTTCCTTTAACAGCTTTTAATGACAGCAAGAGAAGAGGAACATTAAGAACTATATCTAATAAAGATTTTCAGCCTTATCAGTACTCTATGGTTCAACTTCATAGAGATGATGGTAAACCTATAACAGTTAACGGAAAAGTTGTTGAATTTTTTGGAACAAACCCTGTTGATATTCCAAACTGCTACGCCTGTCACTCAGGGGAAGGTCAAGCAGCAAGGCTAGCCCGTCAGGAAGGTTTAACCCTTTTTGATAAAGAGTATGAGTACTGGAAGAAAAATTATCCAGATATCACTGATTATATGGCGAGGCTTGCTCAAGGTTCCATAAATATTCTTGAACTTCACGATAAGCACCACGGAACTAATTTCCTTAGAGATTATAATCCAAATGCTCCAACTAATAGACTTGGTTCTGTAGGTTCTGTAAACTGTGCAGATTGCCACGGAGACAATATTTCAGGAAACCTTCAATCTCCAAGACCAGGTTCAACAGGATATGAACTGAAAAAAGCAAAACCTTTAACAGAAGCAATTCATGCAAAACATGCCCAGTTAATACCAATGCCAGACAAAGCAGGAAGAACTCAAAACTGTCAGGCTTGCCACCCTACCCACTGGCAATCTGAAGAGATGAACGATTTTGCACAAAATCCATTCCAGATAATAGATGATAATGGTAATCCAAGGTTCTCTAATGCTGACCACAGAATATCAGGAGGAGGTTGTTATCTACGAAGAGATGCTCACTCTAATCCTGATGTTAAACCACCGTTTTTCTTAAACGAGATTGGAAAGTGGTATTTAAAGAACGTAAGTATGGTTGATGAAAACGACAGACCTATAAATGAGATAAGAGGCTTAACATGTACCAACTGTCATAATGCATTAACACAGGCTCTTTATAACTATGATGATTTAAAAAATGTTGTTACTCAGGAAGGAAAAACATTAAGAAATAAACCTCTTTACGAAATTATAAGAGTTTTAGCAGATGGAGATATTAAGAAGTTCAAAAGAATGGCTGATCCAAGGATTACAGAAACAGACAACCCTATATATGATTTCTACGCAAAACATGAAAGTGCTGTACTTGTGAAAGCAAAAGAAGAAAATGGAGTTTTAAAGCTTCTTCCATGGAATGCTGATGAAGGAAAACCTGTTCCTTATGAAGCAGCTTCAGCAGGAAAGGACTGGTGGCTTGCTCCTTCTGAACCTCACTGTGCAAACTGTCATATAGCACCATTTGTTGAAAGTGAAGGAGGAAAATACTTCCCTATAGACCAACCAAACAAGTATGCACTATACAGATACTCAAAGGCTCATGGAGTTATAGCTTGTCAATCGTGTCATGAATCTATTCATGGACTTTATCCAGTTAGATATGAGGGACCTGAAAGAACTGTTGATAGAACAACTCACGAACAAGCTCTTCAGTACTCTCCTGATGGTAAATATGCTGGTCCTGTAACCTGTGCTGCATGTCATACAGTAAACGAGAAAGGAGTTCCTGTTCAGCTAGCAGGTACAAAGTATGAAAAAGATTACTGGGCTTCTGTGGTACTAATACACTTTATGAGAGAAGGGGATCAGAAATTATCAGTTAGAGACCTTGTTAGAAAATACCCTTATGAAACAGCTAGAGATATAGTAGAAAAAGGCTGGGGTATGTAACCCCAATAGGTCAGCTCCAATAAAAGGTATTTTAGGGGCAGTTTCCTGCCCCTCTTTTTTATTTGTTTTCTTCTTCAGGTTTTGGATGTTCTTTTTTCTTAAATACAAGCTCTCCATTTTCAACATCAAGAACCACAATATCTCCAGGTTTAATTTCTCCTGCAAGTATTTTTTCAGATAGAGGAGTTTCAACATACTTTTGTATTGCTCTTCTAAGAGGTCTTGCACCATAAACAGGGTCGTATCCAAGTTTAGCAATATGTTCTTTTGCAGCATCAGTAGCCTCAAGATGAATATCTCTTTCAATAAGTCTCTTATTAAGATTTTTAAGCATAAGGTCAACAATCTGTAGCAGTTCTTTCTTAAGAAGTGGCTTAAATACAAGAATATCGTCTAGTCTGTTTAAAAACTCTGGTCTAAAGTAATGTTTAACTTCCTCAAG
>JALWKR010000184.1:564-3584 GCA_027081375.1 Persephonella sp. | reverse complement strand
ATGTTGTGTTAGTTGGTGGTTCAACAAGAATACCTCTTGTACAGCAGAGAATTAAAGAATTCTTTGGAAAAGAACCTCACAAAGGTGTTAACCCTGATGAAGTTGTTGCTGTAGGTGCAGCTATACAAGGTGGTATTATAGGTGGAGAAGTTAAAGATGTTCTTCTAATTGACGTAACACCTTTATCACTAGGTATTGAAACTCTTGGTGGAGTTATGACTACACTTATTCCAAGAAATACTCCAATACCAACTAAAAAATGTGAAATATTCACAACAGCAGCAGACAATCAAACACAGGTTGAGATCCATGTCCTCCAAGGTGAAAGAAAAATGGCTAAAGAGAATAAATCTCTTGGTAGATTTTATCTAACAGATATACCTCCTGCACCAAGAGGAGTACCACAAATAGAAGTATGCTTTGATATAGATGCTGATGGTATACTCCATGTAACAGCTACAGATAAAGCAACAGGAAAAAGCCAGTCTTTAACAGTACAACCTTCTTCAGGACTAACAGAAGAAGAAATTAATAAGATTATTGAAGAAGCTAAAAAACACGAAGAAGAAGATAGAAAATTCCAGGAAACTGTAGAACTTAGAAACCAGCTTGACGCACTTGTATACAGCTTGGAGAAAACAATTAAAGAAAATGAAGCTAAACTAACAGCTGAAGATAAAAAAGAAGCTGAAGATGCTATAAAAGAGGCTAAAGATGCTATTGCTTCAAATGAGAAAGATAAGATACAGGCTGCTATAGATAAAGTGACTTCTGTTGCTAACAAAATAGCTCAGAAACTTTATCAAACAGGAGAAGGAGCTGGAGCAGGAGCTCAGCAGCAACAAAAAGGTGGAGAAGACGATACAATAGAACCTGAAGTTCACTAAAAGCCAAAAGCCCCGCTTTAGCGGGGCTTTTTTAATTTCACAAAAAATTCCCATTTTTCTTATTAACTTTTAAACGTAGTTTTTAACATTTATTGTTCTTTAATAACTTAAACAGCTGGCTACTTGACATATCTATTAGCAATTAGGCTAAAATCATTAATAATCTGTTTGACTTTTTCATAGGATATGATAATCTTAAGTAGAATATTCTAATAACCCTATATAAGGAGGTTAAGGTAAATGAAGAAATTAATAGTTTCAGCTGTTATGGGAGTTGCAGTAGTTGCTACAGGTGCACTCGCAGCAGACGGAGCAGCTCTTTTCAAATCTAAAGGATGTGCTGCATGCCACCAAGCTACTGTTGATACTGTAGGACCATCTCTCAAAAAAATTGCAGCTGCTTACGCAGGAAAAGAAGCTGATTTAATAAAATTCTTAAAAGGGGAACACAAAGCTATTGTAGATCCTGCTAAATTTGCTATTATGCAACCTCAGTTAAACACAACTAAAGCTCTTTCTGATGCAGAACTTAAAGCTTTAGCTGACTTTATCCTTTCTCACAAATAAAAAAAAGCCCCTTTAAAGGGGCTTTTTATTTTCCATTGTGTATCAGATTTAAAAACTCATTTCTTGTTTTCTCATTCTCTTTAAATGCACCAGTTAGTTTACTTGTAACTGTATAAGAAGTAGGATTTTTAACTCCCCTCATAGACATACAGTTTCCAGAAATAGCTATCTTGTTATTTCTTCTCACAAGAATATACCCTTCAGGGACAGTAACAGAGTAAATAAAATCGTTATACGGGATATCTTCAATACTTGTTACCGTTGAATAATATTTATCATTACCTTTTCTGTCCTTTCTTGTTTCTAATCTATAGTAAATTTCCCCATTACTATATTTATGTTCATAAATAGTAGCAGCTACACCTAACGTTGCATATATTCCTTGAATTCCATTTATTAACTTTTTTGATTTACTTACAAAATGATAAGTTTCTCCATCAGTTTTTTTACATCCATCTCCTAATATAAAGTATTCAAGGAATAGTTTTTTCTGTCTTGGAGAGAGGGTATAAATGAACTCTGGTATATATTTCTCTTCTTTTCCAAGCTTTTCTACATATTTAGTTAAAACTTTTGAGTCTATAACATACTCAATTGCTCCACTTTTCCTATTATAAACGTGATAGTTAAATGGCAATTCCTTTAGAACTTCTTCTATCTTTTTAGATGTATCTGTGTTTTCTTTTTGAACTATTCTTACTCTATATTGTTTATTGTCTTTTATATAGTATGAACCTTCAGACAGGTAAATACCTAAAAATTTAACAAATGAATCTCCTTTGATTTTTATCTTTTTCTTTGTTTTGGTTAATACATTTCCATAAACAGCGTGATTATAATCCTCTTCTAACTCAAAATACTCTAACTCCTTTCCTTTCATATAACCTGCCTGAGGAATTATTATCTTTGATAAATCTTTTATCTCATAGGCTTTTTTTGAAAGCCATCTTTTGTTTTTAGATTTATAGAAAATCCATTCTGTTGAATAAAGCATTTTGTGGTCAGGAGAAACTAAAAGGTCAACAGACTTACTTTTGAAATTTATCATCATTCCTTTAAAAGGATATTTTATATAGTTAACTGGTTTCGTAAAAGATACTTCTAAAGTATCTGGATTAACCTGTGCTACTTTATCTTCTGGCTCAAGGTTTTTAAAATATTTCCAGCCTTTATCAGTGAGTATCTCTGTGTCTGAAGAGTAACATAAGTGTTCCGCTTCCAGAACAACAGCAACACCTTTAGGTTTTAATTCTTTTTCTAAAAACTCTGCTATTTCAGCTGTAAGTCTTTCCTGAACCTGTGGTCTGTAAGCAAATTTATTAACTACTCTAACAAGCTTTGAAAGACCGCAAACTTTTTTATCAGGTATATAAGCTATATGGGCTTTCCCAAAGAAAGGAAGTAGATGATGCTCACAGAGAGAATAAAACTGAATATCTTTTACAACAACCATTTCATCGTATTCACCAATATCTTCAAAAACAGTCATATTAAAATTTTCATGAGATTTAAATTCTTCCCAGAGTCTCACAATCCTGTCAGGAGTTTCTTTAAGCCCTTCTCTAT
>JALWKR010000184.1:0-554 GCA_027081375.1 Persephonella sp. | reverse complement strand
GTAGTTGTTTTTCAACCCATTTTTTGTATTCTTCAAATTCTTTTCTAAGTTTTTCAAGCTCCTCTTTATGCATTTGAGCTTCCTGTTTTGCAAGCTCTAACTCTTTTTTAGCCTGCTCAATCTCAATTTCTTTCTCTTTTTTCCATACATAGATAAGAGTTAAACCATACCCAAAGAAAACTATTGTGTAAAATACTACTGCAGCTGGTCTTATAAGGTCTTCTCCTCTAAGGATACTTAGATAAATAGAACCTACCAGTAATACAAGAATAAAGAAAAAAGTAATTCCAAAAAACTTAACAAATTTAACCATTTTTACGGCCCTCCAGTAATCTCATACATTCGATTTTCATACATTTATTTTTTATCACATTATAACCTTCTTCACTAAGTTGATTAGCAACCTCTTCGTTTAGAGTTCCTGGCTGAAACCAAAAGGTTTTAAACCCTTTTTTCTTAGCTTCCTGTGCTATCTCAGGTATCGCAGAAGGATTTCTAAAAACATCTACAATGTCAATCTCTTCGGGAATTTCTTCAAAGGATGCTAAAACTTT
>JALWKR010000183.1 GCA_027081375.1 Persephonella sp. | reverse complement strand
ATTGATGGAATTGTTGATGGATCTGCAAAAACATCTCTTGCTACAGGTGGAGTAGTAAGACTTTTACAAACAGGAAGAATAAGTGCTTATCTATTACAGATGGCAATTGGTATTTTAATCTTCCTTGGTATATTCTTACTTTTTGTGTAGGGGGCTGAAGAATGACTGTAGAATTTGTTAATGCTGGAATACCTTGGATAACTATTTCTATCTTGATTCCGTTAATTGCAGCTGGGGCACTGTTCTTTACTACAGAAAAGTTAGCAAAACCTGTAAGTATTGCTGTTTCTTTAGTTGTGTTCTTAATATCTACATACATGCTTTTAGCTTATGATTACTCCTCTTATGCTATTCAGTTTTATGAGAAGTACACATGGATACCTCAGATAGGAGTTAATTATGAGGTAGGGGTTGATGCCCTTAGTTTGACTATGGTTTGGCTTACAGCCCTTGCATTTTTAGTTTCTTTTATCTGGAGTACTAATATAAAGAAAAGAGTAAGAGAGTATTTTATAGCTTTTCTTGTACTTGAAGCAGCATGTATTGGTGTTTTTGTAGCTTGGGATTTGGTATGGTTCTATATATTCTGGGAAGCAATGCTAATCCCCATGTTTCTTATCATTGGTATCTGGGGATATGCTGAAAGAATATACGCAGCTACAAAGTTCTTTATATATACGTTCTTTGGTTCTCTCTTCCTTCTTATTGGTGTTATTGGAATGTATGTATACCAGTATTTTGAAAAAGGAATTCTTTCAACTAGCTATTTCGACTTAGTTAACTTAGATCTTCCATTTAACCTACAAATAATATTCTTCTTACTTTTAGCTCTTGGATTTGCTATTAAGGTTCCAATGTGGCCATTCCATACATGGTTGCCTGCTGCTCACGTTCAGGCTCCTACAGCTGGTTCTGTTATTCTTGCAGCAGTTCTTCTTAAAATGGGAACATATGGATTTGTTAGATTTTCACTTCCTTGGTTCCCTGAAGCTTCGAAATACTTTATACCTGTAATGTTTGCTCTAGGGGTAATTGCTATTATCTATACAGCTATGATGGCAATATCCCAAACTCATATTAAAAGAATTATTGCTTATTCTTCTGTTTCTCATATGGGATTTGTAACAATTGGTACTTTTGCATTAAATATTGAGGGATTAAATGGTGCTATTATCACAATGATTTCTCACGGTTTTACTTCTGCTGCTTTATTCCTTGCAGCAGGATGGATTTATGAGAGAACACATTCTTATGAACTTAAAGACCTAGGTGGCATGGCTAAGTTTGTACCTGTATTTGCTACTCTATTCATGATATCTGCTATGGCTTCTGCTGGACTCCCTGGGTTATCAGGTTTCGTGGGAGAGTTTCTATCCTTATTAGGAACCTTTAAAGTCAGTATCCTTACAGCTGTTTTAGCAGGTTTAAGTTTAATCGTTGGGGCTGGTTATACTCTTTATCTTTATCACAAGTCTATGTTTAAAGAGAGCTTATTACCTCCTGAGAAAATAGCTCAGTGGGAAAAATTAAAAGATATGAATGCTGCAGAGTTACTTTCATTTATTCCTCTTGTAATAATGATGTTTGTTATTGGTTTATATCCAACATGGTGGGTAAATCTTATTAAAACAACATCTGCAGCTATTCTCTCAAAGATAATAGGAGGCTAAGGGATGTCAATACTAGAGCAGTTAGTATCAGGACTTACGTTTCCAAACTTATTTGCGTTACTACCTGAGCTGATAGTTTTATTAACAGCACTTATTGTCTTTGCTGTTGAGCTATTTTCAAAGTCTAGATACTTAATATCTGTCATTACTACTGTAGGATTAATTTTTGCTTTCTTAAGTACATTTATTATTAAAGAAGGAGATATAACCTTTTATGGACTTTATGTTATAGATACTTACTCTTTATTATTTAAGGCTTTTCTTATTTTAGGAACTTTATTTGTAGTAATAAACTTCCGTAGCTACTTTGAAGCAAAAAATACCTATTATGGAGAGTATTACTATCTTACTCTGTTTGCTCTTTTAGGTACTATGATAATGGTTTCTTCTCCAAATCTTGTTACTTTCTACATTGGTTTAGAACTTTCTGCTGTTTCTATGTATATTCTTGCTGGAATGTTTAGAAAGGACTTTAAATCTAAAGAAGGAGCTTTTAAATATCTAATAATAGGTGGAGCTGGAACAGCAATTATAAGTTATGCTATAGCGATCCTTTATGGAAGAACAGGTTCTTTTGATAGTTTAGAAATAGCAAAACAACTGTCTTCAGAGAATTTAGATTATGGTGTTGTTGGGGGATTAATCTTACTTGTTATTGGTCTAGCATTAAAAGCATCTGCAGTTCCATTCCATCAGTGGACTCCTGATGCTTATGAAGGTGCTCCAACTCCAATAACTGCATTTATGGCTTCTGTTGCAAAGGTAGCTACTTATGCTATCATTCTAAGAATAATGGTTGAAGCGTTCCCATTTGTTTCAAAAGAATGGTCTTTAGCCTGGGCTATTTTAGCTGCTTTATCAATGATTATTGGTAATTTTATAGCTCTTAGACAGGAAAATGTTAAAAGAATGCTTGCTTACTCATCTATAGCTCATACAGGATATATTGTTGCTGCATTAGCTGCTCCTACAGGAATGGGATTTGCAGCTTTAGTATTCTATTCTCTTATTTATATACTTATGGCAATAGGAGCATTTATTCTATTATCTGGATTAGAAAAAACAAAAGGTTGGACAAATCATATTAATGACTTCAAAGGCTTAGGAAAGAAAAATCCTGCTATTGCCTTAGCTATGCTTATCTTTATGTTCTCTATGCTTGGAATACCTCCAACAGTTGGATTTATGGGTAAGCTGAACGTATTCCTTGCTTTAATTGGCTCTGATATCTGGTGGTTAGCTGTTGTTCTTGTAGTTATGAGTATCATATCAGCAGGATACTATTTAAGAGTTGTTATATATATGTATATGTACGAACCTGAATCAAAGGTTCAGCATAACTTAACTGTTCCTGAAGTAATTACTGTTTCAGTAATGGCTGTTTTAGTATTGATCTTAGGTATCTATCCAACTCTATTCTACGGATTTTCTACTCTTTTAAGCTCAGTCTTACTTGCAAGTGTAGGTAGATGATAAAAGGAGAACTTTTTGTCTTGTCCGCTCCAGCAGGAGGGGGCAAGACAACTTTAGCAAATCTTCTTCTCAAAGAAGTTCCAAATCTGGTAAAAATAACTACCTGCACTACAAGAAAACCAAGACCTGGAGAAAAAAACGGTGTTGATTATTTCTTTTTATCAAAAGAAGAGTTTGAAAGAAAAATAAAAGAAGGTGCTTTTTTAGAATATGCTGTGGTTCATGGAAACTATTATGGAACTCCCAAAGAGGAAGTTTTAAAAGAAATTAATAAAGGAAATGATGTTTTATTAGTTATTGATGTTCAGGGAATGAGACAGATAAAAAGGAATTTTAAAGATGTTGTTACAATTTTTCTTATTCCTCCTTCTTTTGATGAACTTATTAACAGAATGAAAAAGAGAGGTGACTCTGAAGAAGAAATTAAAAAAAGATTAGAAACAGCTAAAAAGGAATTAAAAACTTGGAAGGAATATGACTATATAG